>JAJRRR010000290.1 GCA_024279285.1 Planctomycetota bacterium | reverse complement strand
TCCCTCGGATTTGACGGGCGGGGATGCAGGCCCTCCGACAGATATTCTGTTCTTGGGGATGAGTGCCACCATTCGGGCAGACTTGACTGTCTTTGATGATCAAGTGGCCAATGTTTTAAGGACCCAGAATGGGGCAGGCTTTGGACAATTGCTATTTGCTTCCAATAACGCTTTTGCGTTGCGGATCAGCGCTCCCAACCAAACTTGGCAATTTAACCGGGTGGTGGTCTTGGACCCGCCTTCGGAAAACAAAGGGAGTCAGTTTACCACTTTGAATTGCTTGTTTCGGGCTTATCCGGACAGCAACGGATTGGTCTTTATCAAAAACTAGGAACGATGCGAGGACTTCGTTACTGGTGGCTCCGTCGTCGGGCTCTTCGGCAAGGACTGTTCCTGTATTGGGATGGCCTTCGGTGGCGATTGGCTGATCCCTTGCAGGTGGTGCGCCGTATGGTGCAGTTGGAAAGCCAAGAAGAGCTTTTCAGTCGGGCATTGGGGGATCCGGGACAGGTGCTTTCCCAGTTAGGAGAGGAGGCTTTGCAGCAAGCTGCCAAGATTTTGGAAGTGCATCGGTTTGATGGCCGGCGTGGTCTGACCGATTTGCAACTGTTGCGGTTACTTGAGCAATTTGCCGAATGGTTTTCGGATCAAAAAAAAGTGGTCTCGGTGGGTTTACCTGGCGGCCATCTACGGAGGAGCCGTCTTCCTCCACCCCCTCTGTCCCCGCCTCGACCAAGCAGGATTAGCTGTCTTAGAAATTTATGCCAATCAAGTATGGACCCATCGGGCTGGATACCTTTTGTGGGGAATTTCCCAAGCTACTCGTAATCCTCCTGGAGAGGAGTTTTACCAAGCACTAGTCCGCGACGAGAAGATGGCTGTTTGGATGGCCCAGCAGGCCCAGGAACAGGCTCTCAAGGAGTTTGAGCATGGCATGGGCAGCCTATCAACAGCTCCTGGCGCAGTTGGCTCGTCAGTACCTGGCCCGTAGCCAAGTGGCAGGCGGCAAAGTCCTGCAGGGACTTCAGGGAGTTCAGGAAAACGCCAAATCGCTGACCGCTGCGTTGGGGGGCGTTTCCCCAGGGACCCAGGGCCAACAAGGAGAAACCGCCCGAGTGCTTTTGCAACTGCTCCGCCGCCAAATGGCCCAGTTCCAGGCTCCTCCAAGAAGCACCCAGCTAGAGTCTTCCCAGCAGCAGGCTCAACATGAGTCCCAAAAGGCTCAACAAAGCCGTCTACAAACACGCCAACGTGCCCAGCAGGCAAAAGAGCTCCAAAGACAAACCGAAGAATTGGTCAAAAAAAGTGCCAAACTGGCTCTGGTGTTTGGGGGAATGCCAGCAGCACTGATGGGTTTCACCGCGGCGGTGATCAAGGCAGGACGGGCTGCACGAGAATATGCCCATGCCCTGGCACGCTATAGCCCTGAAATGGCTGCCGTGGACGCGGCCAATTGGGTACGAGAAATCCGCCGTATGCAACAGTCCGGAAGAGCTACCGCTTTTACCACGGGATTAGCTTCCGAAGCTTGGCAAGATTTGCAGGACACACTTCGTCCAATACGCGATTGGTTTGCCAATCTGAAGAACATGATGGTGGCGGGTTTGCTCCAGGGACTGCGGCAAACGCTCTTCTCGTTAGCGAAAACCGTTGCCGCCGTCGTGCCGTTTGGAGCCAAAATCCTCCAACAACTGGATCAAATGAATAAGAATCTAGAAAAATTGGGCCAGGACCGGGCCGCCCTGGGACGAGACCTCTTGGCCGACATCCTTCAAGGGAACTTTGGAGGCCAAATTGTAAAGCATCCCATCATCGAACCGCCTCCTGCGAAAAAAGGAGAGGCTCCGTGAAGGTCAAGTACAACGGAATCTCCCTGCCCCAGGTTCATACCCAACAGTGGACCCAACAGTTGATCTATGATCCTTCCGGCACCGATGGAGTCTACATGCGCCATGAACTCGCGGTGGCTACCCTTTTGCACGTAGACCAACTGGCAGATGTTGAAGGTGACACCTTGGGGAAGAAACTCGCTTTCATGCGTCAGCAACTGCTGCAGCCCCGGAAAACTTTGACTTTAGAAATCGGAAGCTTCCAATACAGGATAGGTCCTCACCAGGATGTCCACGCAGGTCCTAAGCCCCAGGAGGTAGTGGTTCGGGAAATTTTCGGCGACCAGGCGGTTCGCATACTGTTCCGCATCGAGTTCGCTCTGCCCGTCTGTGACAGCCCTTACAGTTCTTACGAAGGGAAGTTCTTGTTTCATCGTTGGAGCGTGAACGAGACGATTGGAGAAGATCATCGGGTTCACCGCTCCATAGCCGGACGGTTGAGACTCTCCCAAGGGTGGGACTCTCCCCATTTATGGCGCCATGTGGTGTTTCCTCCTTTGGAGTACGGTTTCGCTCGCCGTCGGATGGTGTTTCGGGCACCAGAAGACGGCTTGAGCCTGGAATATGAGGTGGAAGACGAACAAGTCAGTGATGCTGCCCCGTGGCCAGCTGCCCGCCTGGAGGGGAGCTTCACTATCCACATGGACCACGAAGCCCTTTTCAACGCCACGCTGGATGTACGTCTGGTGGGACCTCCGCTAAGTAGTCAAAAAGTTCCTGCCAAGCAACTGCTTCTAGTGCGAGCCCTGCAAGTAGCCGAAAACCGCTTCGGGGGATTACTGAAAAAGAATCTGGAAAAAAATGAAACCAGTTTCTTCATCACCTCGGCGATCCTAAGCGAATCTCTAGGAGATTTGGCCGAAGTAAACCTGCGTTCTCTGCCATGGCTGCCAGCAAGAACCTTCGTCAAGCAGTTGCGCAATGGGTCCGGAAATTCGGGCAACCGTTGCAACTGCGAAACTACCACCCGCTGCAGTCCCCCCTTCCGCCTTTGTACGGATACAACACTCAAGGGGGAGAGCGGCGTCCTACCGTGCTGATGTTTCTGCATTGTATGCCTCAGGAGCCTTGTCGGGTTCCGGCGTTCAGTGATTTGCCCACTTCCACACCCCCGGAAGAAGAATCGTCAAGGTCTTCTCCTGGGCGCACTTCCAGTTCCCAAACCCAAGTACAGCAAACAGACCAATCGTTGCAATCTCCCAGCTTGGCCCCCGATGTGTGGGAAAATGCAGATCAAAAGATTTACACCACCATTCGTTATTCCACCCTCCACCGTTTTCGCCACCTGACTGTCCATCTACCCCGAAGCCAAGATGGCAGGATCATACGGTGTTCCCTTACCCGACGCACGGCTCAAATAGCCCATACCTTAGTGCGTTTTGAAGCCGAGCGTTTGGGAGACTGGCCTCAGGTGCCCGAGCCTCTTTTCCCGAATACTTACGAGCTGCGCCGACATATCACTTTGCATGCTCCCCAAGCCAACGCAACTCGGGGCGTGTTGGCCTATCGGGCCACTGGAGACCGTGAAGCTCTGGCCGGTGCGGAGCACCACCGGGAAAACTATCGCCAGGTGGTAAAACTTTTTGGCCCTGGCGCCCCTTATGGGGATCGAACTCGCATCCTGCGCACCCCTAGCGTGGTGGCTTCCTGGCAGTTGCCTCGCAGGAGCGTAGGCGTGGTGTTTATTGACGCTGCCCACGACTTTGCCTCGGTTTGGGGAGACCTGGTGGCATGGACTCCCCTTGTGGCCCCCGGGGGAATCCTGGCCGGACACGACTTCCAGCACCGCCGCTTTCGCGGCGTGACCGAAGCCGTGCAGCGCGCCCAGACGCTACTGGGTTGGAGGGTGGAAACGCTGCCGGGCAAAGTGTGGTACACCCTGGATGCTTCCTGCGGGGGTTGTGGGGCAAAACAGGGCGCGTCCGGCGAAAAATCTGGCCCGAAGTAAAACAGGCACTTCAACGACCTTTGCAACCCCAACCCGTGGAAGTGTTTTGCTTCGGAGAGGAAAACCGGCAGTTTCTGCTCTCGTTGGGACTTTGCCCTGTTTACTTGGGATCAGAGCCGCCCCCAGGGAATCTCTGGTTGGCTAAGCTTCTCATCTTGCGAGAAGCCCTGAGGCGACACCGGGCCGTGATTTGGCTGGACTGGGATGTTCATCAGCTTCTTTCTGTGCCATCGCGTTTTTGGAACCAACTGGCCTCGGGAGCCCCCTTGAGGGTTTCCCTTCGTCAATACCGGCGTCGCCAATGCCCCTGGCGAAAAAAACACGCTCGAAAACTCCCCGGCGGGGCAGTCATCTATTGCCGGAGCCTGACGGTGGCCCAGGAGCTGGTCCGGATTGCCGTGGCCCATCCCCAATGGACCGACGAGCAGGTAATCGCCCGCTTTGTGGACCTGCGGCTTGGTGAGTCGTTTGACCTGAGTGGCTGGCACCAGGGAGGATGGGAGTTGGAGTGCTACCGGGTACGAGGTCAGCTTTTTCCGCCTTCCAAGCCGCTGTTTGCCGTCAGGTAAAGTGGCCATGGACGGTGTGCTTTACTGGTACTGCGGGCCGAAAGTCACCGCCCAGCTTCTGGTTTCCCTGTGGACGCTTCGCCGCCGCTGGGCCGGGCCGGTTTTGGTGATCCATACCCCGGAAGTAGCCCCTTGGGCCGAAAAACTAGCCCAAGAGAGGCACCTGGATGTGTGGACCCGGCAGGTCGAAAAGCCCCGCACCCGGCATGCCCACTATGTGGGCAAGACCTTCCTGCCCCAATGGAGCCCTTTCCAGCGCACCGTGTATCTGGACGCCGACACAGTGGTGCAGGGAGAGCTGGAGGGGCTTTGGAGTGAGTGTTTGACCACAGTGCAAATGGCCCGTTGGACCACCTGGACTCCGCGGATTCGTCGCCGCCTGAAGCCCTGGCTGGAGGTGGACCCGCCCCGGGCAGCCCATGTGCTTTCGGACCAATATCCGGCGGTCAACACCGGGGTGGTGGCCTGGGGACCTTGCAGCCGAGGGCTTTGTCACACCTGGCAGCAGTTGGCCCTGCGCGGAAGCCACCTGGGACTGACCGACGAGCTGGCCATGCAGCTTCTGGTGCCCGAGTTGCCCTGGGTGCTGCCGGACATTTACAACCACTCCATCACCTTTGGCACCTCCCCGGAGGATGCCGTCGTGGTGCACTTCCACGGCCGAAGGCACCTGCGACGGGAAAACGGCCGCCGGTGGTGGCTTCCCTTGTTTGGCCGGGTGTGGGAAAAGAATCTGGCAGCTTGCCAGCAGTGGCTCCCTCAGGTCTGCCCGGCCGAGTGCGAAGCGCTTCGGCAAGCAGGGGTGTTGGGATGAACTACTCGCAGCAAGGAAAGCTCGTTTCCACTTGGCGTGCCAACTCGGAGGACTCCTTGCGGCGGTGCTGTTCCCGGTGCTGCAACCAGGTGTTGACCACCGACTCGGTTATGGCTTCTTCCCACACTTGGCGGGGGAGCATGTCGTTTTCGTACAACCACTGGGCCACATCGCACCAGTGCCACAAGGGGGTGTTCTCAGGCAGGATGCAAGCTGGAGGCGGAAACCCGCCCGGGCCTCGTTTGCCCTTGATGTACTGGTGGACTGTGGCTCGCTGCCTTCCGATCCGCCGGGCAATCTCGGCTTGGGTCACTAGCTCACAGGTGGCCACGCGGACCACCCGCGCTCCCGTGCCGGAAGATTCAATTTGCCGGATAGCCGATAGCAGTGCGTCCAACCGCGTGGGAGCTTTCCGACAAAAAGTCACATACACTCGGCCATCTTGCACATGGATTGTGGCGTCATCGCAACCGGCCTCGTACAACGCATCCACATCCTTGTCAGGCATTTCCGGGTCGATTCCGTCCAGGGCCAGCGTAAACTCATGCTCTGGCAACTGGGGACGGCTCATGTTTACACTCAATCACACCACAAGGGAAAGAAAACCTCCTGCCTTGATCAATCTAGGCCAGGATCAATTTCTCCTGGGGAGATCCCCAGTGCACGGGCGATGGCTTCAATGGTTTCCGCCGAGGGAAACAGCAATCCACGCTCGATCCGAGAAAGGGCCCCTTGCGAAATACCCGTCTCTTTAGCTAATTGGGCCTGAGTAATTCGCATTTCTCGCCTTCGTTGGCGAATCCGGTTCCCCAGTTCTTGAAACCATCGCTTTGCTTTTTTTCGTTCCGATGCACTTAGCTTCCAGCGCACCAGTTGTGGAGCTTGTGGATAGAGGATTTCCACCAAGTCCTTGGCAACTTCATTCGCCTCCTGGAAATTGTGATTTTGGATCAAACGAAGCATTTCCATGATCAAATCCGCACATTCTTGTTGTTTTTCCTCCGGCAATTTTTCTAAATCGCACAAAAGACGGAAGGGCGGCAGAGTCTGCAACTTTCTTTGCGTCAGAATCATAATTCCCTCATTCCACCTAAAGCGGCTAATTTCCTTTATGTTCTCTCCAACGCCGCAACGCACGCCGATAATACCGCTGTTCCTGAGTTTCTTTTTGTTTTTTGAATACGGTAAGAATGATACATTGTTGTCCTTGAAGTACAAAAATCACGCGTAAACTCGTTTTTCCCAAGGCTCCTCCCTTGCGAGATAACTGCCATAGTGAACGGAACTTTCCTTTCAAAGGCTTTATTCCTGAAATCGCTTCCCAGGCGCGAGAGGAGAACCAACTTTCCAATATTGCTTCTATTTGGGATACTACGGCAGATGCCTTTTGCTTTTCCTTGCCAAGCACCTCCAGTAGCTCTTCCTGAGCCCTGGAATCCCACAATACGCCTTTCATTCGTACATCCTTGTATATCGGAAACAACTATCCTAGCCAAATCAAATATTACTTGGTAATATCACTGCTGGCAAGTCATTATGCACCTGGAGCTGGTCACGCACTGTTGGGCCGCCCGGCACAGGCTTTATGCCCAGGCACTCTGCTGGCAGCTTTCCTGCTGGTGCTGGAGGAGTTGGGGTCCACGGCTTCGGCTGACTCACCGGCTCTTTGTCGCCCCCCCTCAGGCCGATCCGGCCACCTGGGAAGTGGTGCGCTTCTTCCAAGAACGACTTCCCCAGCAGGTGGAGCTGGTGGTGGAAGTGCTTCCGGTGGAAAAGCTCATGCGCCGGGCTATCGGCCGCCACTTGGCTTGCCAGCGCAGCGGTGCCCAAGTGATCGTCTTCACCGATTGCGATTACCTCTGGGACAGCGGCTCGCTGGAGGCCATTCAAGAGCCGGATCCCTTGGCCTTTCCGCAGGTAGTGCAGATTTGCCGCGATCATGCTACCGGCGACTGCTATCTGGCCCAGGTGGACCAACCCCGAGTGCTTACTCCGCCCAGGAGAGAGGATTTTGTGCCTCGGCGCATGCGTCGGGCCATTGGCGGGATGCAGATCGTCTCCGGCCAGGTGGCCCGCAAGCAGGGCTATGTGCCGCATTTGGCCCGTTATCACCGGCCTGCTTCCCAGTGGTGCGACACGCCCTGCGATGCGGCTTTTCGTCGCCAGTTGGGCACGCCCGGCACACCCCAGGAAATCCCCGGCGTGTTCCGCCTCCGACACAGCCAGTCCTTCCGCACGGCAGGGCCGTGAGCCACTGGGAATTTCCGCTCCGGCTCTGAAGTCACCAGTGGTGCGGAAGCACCGAAGGAAACCGGCTTAGCCGGTGGCGTTATGAGTCCCTTCGCCAGGGGCTTTTTCCCGACTCGTACCTGCCCCGGGATGTGGTGGAGGCGTTCCTGATCGGCTGGCATTTGGCGATGAACCACGGCAGGGCCGTGAGCCACTGGGAGCTTCCGCTCCGGCTCTGAAGTCACCAGTGGTGCGGAAGCACCGAAGTAAAGCGGCTTAGCCGCACGGCGCTACCAGCGGTGGCGGGCCTATTGGGACAAGCAACGCTATGCTCGGCGGCGGGAGTTGCCTTCACGGGCTCCCGAAGGAGGCATATGGATCGGTGGAAAATACTACGCAGGTGGTCAGTTTATTCCAGAAGAGGTGCGAAAGGCAGTCGTTGAAGGAAAACTAAAAGTTCAACGGCGACCAGGGAAAACAGCCACTCACACAAAAATTCGGGATTTAATACGCGATATAATAGCCAGCCATCGTCCTCCTACTGGCCAAATCAAAATGTGGGTTGACCTTGGTGAAGTTAAACAAGAGCACGTGACAAAGATACAAGAGATCAAAGGAATTGATGTTTCAGGATTTCATCACGTTGTGGATGACTCTGCTATCAGGCACATATTGAAGCGGCATGGGATTGGGGAAGAAACACAAAGAGATCACCTTCCTGTGACAGATAGCGACTTGAGTTTCATTCCGGAGATAGTTTCAAACCCTGAAACAATTTATGATGCAGGAGAAACTGACCTCGGTTTGCCAGCTATAGGATTTATAAAATCAATGGGACAATTTTTTACGTAGTTGAGGTATTAACCGGACAAAAAGAATTGCGCACCAAATCCATGTGGAAGAGACGCGCATGAATTAGCCTTCCAGCCCCTCTCATACGGCCGAGCCGTTTCCGCGCTTGCGGCGCGACGAGCAGATGCTGGAAGGCTCGTAAGTAGTGTATCATCGCACCTAGACCAGTCAAGCAAAATAAGAAAGCCCTCATGCCCTGCTGTGTAATCATCCCGGCCCGGATCGGTTCGGCCCGCCTGCCCCGCAAGATGCTCTTGGCCGAAACGGGCAAGCCGCTGGTGGTGCACACTTTTGAGGCGGCCCGCAGGGCTCGGCTGCCCGAAGCGGTACTGGTGGCCACCGACTCGGAAGAGATCGCCCGGGCCGTGCGCCGCTTCGGCGGCCAGGCGGTGCTCACCAGCCCCACCTGCCCCAGCGGCACCGACCGCGTGGCCGAAGTGGCCCGGCGACTGCCCCAGTTTGAGGTGGTGGTCAACCTCCAGGGGGACGAACCGGAGCTGGACCCGGCCCACATCGACCTCTGCCTCCGGCTCCTGGAAGACCATCCCCAGGCACCGATGAGCACGCTGGCCGTGCCCATCCACGATGAGGCCCTGCTGCACGATCCGGCCTGCGTAAAGGTGGTGTTTTCGTCCGAGGGCTGGGCCTTGTATTTTTCGCGGGCCGCCATTCCGCACGACCGGGACGGCTCGCTGGCCCGGCAGAGCCAGGTGCCCCTGGGCTGGCAACACATCGGGCTTTACGCCTACCGGCGCGAGTTTCTGCTCCGCTTGGCCCAGTTGCCCCCCTCGCCGCTGGAGCAGTTGGAAAAGTTGGAGCAGCTCCGCGTGCTGGAAGCGGGGGAGCGGATCAAGGTGGGCTTGGTGCCTTGGGCTCCTTCGGGTATCGACACGCTGGAAGATTATCGGGCGTTTGTGACCCGCTTTCAGCTTGCCCGGGCCGGATAAGGGGGCGGACTTGCTGGGCCGCTTCCCAGCCAAAGAGGGCGAAGCACTTCCCGCACCGAATCCGGGGCCAGGGCAAATTCATCAGCAGCCTGGTCCCACACTGCGGACACGCCACAATCATCTATTCCGACCTCCCCAATAATCCCTGCCAACTTATGGCTTCGTCCCCGCTCGGGCAAGCGAATCCTCCAGGCGGGACACGATTTGTCCAGGCTAAGCCTCCCCTGGGGGCTCTTGCTTGGGCCGTTGTCTGGGATTGGTAATGGGAGGCGGCAGCTCCGGCGAATAGAGGATGGTGGGATCGATGTAGTGCTTGTAGCACAGCCCGGGAGTGCGGTGCCCAAGCACGCGCTGGGCACTTCCCGGCAAGCAAGCTTCGGCAAAAGATGCCCGAGAGCGGCGGATCGTTTCGGTGCTGCCTTTCAGCCCGGAGAGCTGGCGGATTTTTTCCCACCAGTAGTCCACCTGGCTGCGGGAAAAGGCGAAGATTTTTTCGCGTTCTGGGGGAAAGAGCCGATCCACGGCAGCCAGCGTCTCGGGCCGGAGACGGCACATCAGGGGGAACCCTGTTTTTTTCTGCACCAGCAGGAGGATTCCTCCTCGCAGGTGTTCTCGGGTAAGGTTCAGCAGGTCGCAGGGGCGCAGTGCCGTATCCCAGGCCAGCAGCACCCAGGCGGTCCATACATCCCGTGCCGGGAGCCCCAAGCTGTCCATCTGTCCGGGGAGCCGCTGGCAAGCATCCAGCAGGCGTTCTAGTTCTTTTTCTTTCCAGGCCTGGGGGATCAAAGGAGGCGTTTTGACGGGCCGGATGCGTTGAGGGAATTCTTTCACCAGCCCTTCTTCGCAAGCGGCTCGCCACAGGGTGAGCAGCATCCCGCGGCGGGAGCGTGCCGTGTGCCAGGACCGGGCTCCGCAGCGGCGCATGATCCAGAGGTTGACCTGCTCGGCCGTCAGGTCCTGTAGAGAAGCTTCCCGCCCCAGGAACCGTTCAAAAGCGTTTACGACCTGGTGGAGTTTTTGGTAGTAGCCCTCCGAGGGGTGGCGTCGCAGCGCATAGCAGTCAACCCAACGGTGCAGTTTCATCGCTACCGGGCTCCGTCCCGGGGGCCTCATGGAGGGTCAGCCGCGCCATTCTCCGTTTTTTGGCCTGAAAACTCTCCTAACTCTCAGTGAGCACATTGCTAACAGCCCGTTGAAGAAGGCCCCCTCAAGCCGAAACTTGCTTTAGGAATTGTCGTAAATCCCGAAAAAAGCGACTCGGCGGGAACCTTCTCTCCTGTGCGTGAGTGTTACGATGGGCTGCTAACAGCCCGTGGAAGAAGGCCCCTCAAGCCGAAGTTTGCTCATGAAGTTGTCGCAACTCCTGAAAAAGCGCTCGGCAGGAGCCTTGCTTTTCCAGGCTTGCGTTTTTCAACGGGCTACCAAGCTGCGGCAAAAAAAGCCTCCTGGTCCCCGCCCTTTGCCCGCAAGGAAAACCATTGCCACGCCCCAGAACGCGGCAAGTAGAACCTCTCCGAAAAATCCGCCATGCCTCAAAATTGCCGAGTGCCCCTCTGATTTTTCGGATGAGCCCTTAGCCCCTCAAATTGGCCCACAAACGGCGTGCTTGTGTCCCTCCAGGAGGCGTGGCAGGTGGTTGCGTCCAGCATGAGCTGGTTGGGGAAGTTCTCAGATCCAACAAAAAAACCGGCCTTTTCTTGGCCGGAGAAGCAGTTGCGGGGGCGGGATTTGAACCCGCGACCTCGAGGTTATGAGCCTCGCGAGCTACCTGGCTGCTCCACCCCGCGTCACGCTCACTCACCATATATTAGCCCCCCGGCAAGTGTCCAGGGCGGAAATTGCTGACTCATCCCTACTTTTCGGCTTCTTTCCAGACGGCTTGGCAGACGGCCGCAAGCTCGTTCGCACTTGAAGTTGCAGCCCCTCCAGCATCCGCAGGCCGACGCTAAAGGGG
>JAJRRR010000289.1 GCA_024279285.1 Planctomycetota bacterium | reverse complement strand
CGTGCTGTATATCTCGCATTGGCGGAAGAACACGTCGGATCGGGCCATTTACCGCGTCAATGGTTCGGTTGGTTTTGTGGCGGCGGCCCGAGCGGTTTGGGCCGTCGACCGCCACCCCCACGACCAAGCCCTGCGCGTCATGGCACCGGTTAAGAACAACCTAGCCCCGGATAGCGTGCCGAGCCTGGGCTTTGAGCTGCGCGAAGTGGAAGTGCCGGGGTACCCGGATCAAAAAGTTCCGCGGGTGCAGTGGCTGGGGCCGGTGGACATATCTGCCGAGGACCTGGCCGGGCCACTACGGCAAGGGGAGCGTGGACCAAAGCCCGAGGCCCTGCAGGCGGCCATGGATTTCCTCGGGGAGGTACTCGCCCACGGCCCACGAAGCAGCCGGGAAATCCGCCGCCTGGCAGACCAACAGGGGCTGAGTTGGGCCACAGTTCGCCGGGCAAAAAGGGCGCTTGGCGTGGGAGTGGAACGCCGGGAAGAAGGCTGGTACTGGCAGCTCAACATATCGGAAAAAACTTGAGCATCTTCCCGCAAGGTGCTCAAGTTTCTGGTTGTTCCCTTGTTCCACTATTGCGCCTTCCATTCCGCTGTGTTCCACTATGTGCAAGGTTGCTTTGGTCAAGGTGCTCAAGTTTCCCATGACATGAAAAACTTGAGCATCTTGGACGCCTGACCCGTACCAGGAGGATACTTACCATGGCCACCATGACCCGTCGCGGAGCGAAACGCTGGCAGATTCAGTTTCAGGACCTGCAAGGCCAGCGGCGGAGTATCACCCTGCGTTGTGCCTACGATGCAGCTCGCGAGTTCAAGGCCCACCTGGAAAAGCTGCTGGAGTGCCGCCGCGTAGGAGCCGCTCTGCCGCCCGGGTTGGCCGGGTGGGTCGCCGGGCTGGACTTGAAGGTGCGGCAAAAGCTGGCCGCCCTGGACCTGGTGCCAGCCCCCGAAAACACGAGCCAAGGGATAACCCTGGGCCAGTGGCTGGAGCAGCTTTGGGCCAGACGGCCTGATTGGAAAGGGTCCACTCAGAACACCTACAACAACACCAAAAACGACTTGCTGGACTACTTTGATCCAGATCGGCCCTTAGATTCCATCACTCCTGGGGAAGCCAAGAACTTCTCTCGGTGGCTCTCCACCCGAACCAAGAAGCGTGGTCAGGGGACTTTGGCACCCAACACCGTGAAGCGGCGCATGCAGGCAGCCAAGATGATCTTTGAAGCTGCCGTAGAACATGAGCTTATCTCCCGCAATCCTTTTGGCTGGGTTCGCGGTTGCGTGCGGGGCAACCCCGAACGGATGCGGTTCATTGATCGGGAAACGACCCAACGGGTAATCGGGGCTTGCCCGGATGCCCAATGGCGACTGTTGGTGGCCCTGGCCCGTTATGGAGGCCTGCGCGTGCCTAGCGAAGCGGTAATACTGCGAGCTGAAGATGTAGACCTGGAAAGGGGAGTCCTTCGGGTCAGGTCCCCCAAGACCGAACACCACCCCCGGCATGCGGTACGAGAGATTCCCCTGTTTCCGGAGCTGCGCCCCTATGTGCTGGATGTGTTGGAAGCGATGCCAGAGGGCGAAACGCACTTGATTTGGCGCTACAAGCATTTAGCCAAAAACTACAAGCAGAAGGGTTTTCATACGGCCAACCTGCGAACCCAGTTTGCCAAGATCATCCGTCGGGCCGGTTTGGAGCCCTGGCCCAAGCTGTGGCAGAACCTGCGTAGCAGCCGCCAGACGGAACTGGCCGAGCACTTCCCCCAGCATGTGGTCTGCGCTTGGATCGGCAACTCCCAGCCTGTGGCTCAAGAGCACTATCTGCAAGTGCACGAAGAACACTACCGGCGAGCCATTCAGCAGCCTACTGGTCCTGTGCCCACCATGCAGCAGCCGCTGCAAACTGCTGCACCCCCTGCTGCACCAATATGCGGAACCAAGCAGAACCCAGCCGAAGTGGCTTTACCCTCTGGTTTTCCTAAGTTGGAATCTAGAGGAAAGTTGTCGCAAGTTGTTGATTCTAAAGGACTTACCCAGTGGGCGCTACAGGACTCGAACCTGTGACCTCCACCATGTCAAGGTGGCGCTCTGACCAAACTGAGCTAAGCGCCCAGGAACATCATCATAATAGCTTATCGGTCGTTCTGCGGGCTGGCAAGGGCGGAGTTTGGGTGGTGGGGAGTAGGAATCAAAGTGGGCTTGGCAGCCCGTTGAAAAACACATGCCTGAAAGAGCGAGACTCCCGCAGGGCCACTTTTTTCACAAAAGACGAGAAATTTCAAAACCTGCTTTCGATTCAAAAGAAGTTTTTCGGTGGGTTGTTAGGGGAAAGCTATACGAACTCTCGGCTGTCAAAGAGGGGGCTTCCAGGACCGGATTGCGGGGAAGGGCGGTGTCGTTTGTCAGGAAAGGAAGCAGAGGCAGCGTGGTTCCAGGAGCCAGGGCCGAAGTTTGGCTTGCCCGCGTGCCGGTTTGGCAGCCCCTTGTGTTTGCCGGATGCAAGGGCTAACTTTGCCCTCAGCCGATCCGTAGCCAAGACATGAAGGAAGCCTAGGCATTTTTCGGTATTGGCCCACAAGTGCGGATTCCCTCTCTCCTGCAATGAAAGGACCTGGGTGATGGCTCCTCGGGTGTTTGTTTCACGGGTGATCCCGGAGATCGGACTGAGGAAAATCCAGCAGCACTGCGACATGGACTTGTGGACCGATCCGTTGCCCCCGCCTCGGGAAGAACTGTTGCGTCGGGTACAAGGATGTCATGGAATCCTTACTTTGTTGACCGACACCGTGGATGCGGAACTATTGGATCGGGCCGGAGAGCAACTGGTGGTGGTGAGCAACTTTGCCGTGGGATTCAACAACATTGACATCCAGGCGGCCACCCAGCGAGGAATCGCCGTAGGCAACACTCCCGGGGTGCTCACCGACGCCACGGCCGACATGGCCGTTGCGCTGCTTCTGGCTGCCGCACGCCGCGTGGTGGAAGGCCACCGCTACACCCTCAGCGGACAATGGAAAACTTGGGAACCGCTCGGGCACATCGGGCAAGACCTGGTGGGCAAGACACTGGGGATCGTAGGCATGGGCCGCATCGGGCTGGCCACCGCCAAGCGATTGCACCGAGGTTGGGACATGAAAGTGCTGTACTACGACATTCGGCCCAACCTTCAGGCTGAGCAGGAACTAGGCGCTCAACGAGTGGACTTTGACACCCTGCTGGAAAACGCCGACTTTATCTCCATTCACACCAACCTGGACGACTCCACCCGAGGACTTTTCAACCGCGAGGCGTTTCGCAAGATGAAGTCCACGGCCGTGCTGGTCAACACGGCCCGAGGGCCGATCGTGGTGCAGGAGGACTTGCGTTGGGCGTTGGAGCAGGGGGAGATTTTCGCAGCCGGGCTGGATGTCACCGATCCTGAGCCTATTGACCCTCAAGACCCCCTGCTGCGGTTGCCCAATGTGGTGGTGGCTCCTCACATTGCCAGTGCTACGGTAACCAGCCGCAACCGGATGGCAGAGATTGCCGCCCAAAATCTTCTGGCCGGGCTGGAAGGCCGCCCCTTGGTGGCCTGGGTCAACCCGGAAGTGGAACCCCACTGGCGCGCCCGAAAAAATGCCTCCTCTTGAAGCCTCGCCCCACCAAGTTCAAGCTCCCTTGGGTTAAGACGCTCGAGCAGCCCTTGCTTTTGATGCCGATTGCTTATGACCACTCCTGCGGAAGTTTCCCCCGAGCAATTGCGGCGTTGGTTGGCGGCAGCCGAGGAGGCTGCCCGGCTGGGTGCCCAAGTGCTGCTCCAGTGGCGTGGCAAGTTCCAAGTGCGCGAAAAGGCGCCCAAGGACCTCATCACCCAAGCTGATCTGGAGAGCCAGGAGCGGATCGTGGATTGGCTCCGGCAGCGATTCCCGGAGTGCGGCGTGGTGGCCGAGGAGCAAGGGCTTTCGCTCCATGGCACTTCGCCGTGGAACTGGGTGGTGGACCCTCTGGACGGCACGGTCAACTATGCCCACGGGGTGCCGCAGTTCACTATCAGCGTAGCCCTGATGGGTCCGCAAGGGCCGATGGTCGGAGTGGTCTTGGACCCTGGCATGCAAGAGTGCTTTGCGGCTGCTCGGGGATTGGGCGCCTGGCTCAACGGCCAGCCCTTGGCTACCAGCCGCATCAGTCAACTGCGAGAAGCCCTGGTGGCTTGCAGCTTCCCGCCTCGGGTGAGCCGCCAAGGGCCAGAAGTGGAGAGTTTTCTCAATGTGCTGGTGCAGGCTCAATCCTTGCGACGCACGGGAAGCTCGGCCTTGAACCTGGCCTATGTAGCTGCCGGACGGTTTGACGGCTATTGGGCCACGAGCAACAACCTTTGGGACATTGCCGCTGGAGTGCTTTTGGTGGAGGAAGCCGGCGGGGTGGTGCGAGGACCAGCAGGAGGCCCCTTGT
>JAJRRR010000288.1 GCA_024279285.1 Planctomycetota bacterium | reverse complement strand
CAGCAGTTTGGGCTTCAGGTGATCGCCTTAGGGGATGGGAAGTTTGACGCGGTGGCCTATCCGGGCGGATTGCCCGGAGCGGGCTGGAACGGATACGACCGCATTGAAGCCAGCGGATCGCTCAAAGATGGCGTGTTGACGCTCTACGCCGACAGCGGCTACGCGGTCATCAAGGGAGGCAAAGGGGACATTTTCAACAACAACGGCGAAAAGCTCGGTCAGGTGCGCAAAGTGGTCCGCAAAAGTCCCACCCTGGGAGCCAAGCCCCCTAAAGGGGCCATCGTCATTTTTGACGGTACCTCCACTGAGCGACTGGCCGAAGGCAAACTCACTCCCGATGGTCTCTTGGCTCCCCGCGTGTTGACCAAGGACAAGTTCCAAAGCTTTCGCTTGCATCTGGAGTTCCGCTTGGCTTTCATGCCCTATGCCCGCGGTCAGGCCCGAAGCAACAGCGGTTGCTATCTTCAAGGGCGCTACGAGGTACAGATTCTGGATTCATTCGGGCTGGAAGGACGCGACAACGAGTGCGGTGGTATCTACAAGGTCAAGGCTCCAGATGTGAACATGTGCTTCCCGCCCTTGAGCTGGCAGACTTATGACATTGAGTTTCACGCGGCCAAGTACGACGCCAACGGCAATAAGGTGGCCAACGCCCGAATCACGGTCAAACACAACGGCGTGATTATCCACAAGGATGTGGAGCTTCCGCGGGCCACGCTGGGCGGAGTTTTGGGTGAGGGGCCGGAGCCGGGCCCTTTGTACCTGCAAGACCACGGCGATCCGGTCCGTTTTCGCAACATCTGGATTGTCCCCTTGGAAGATTAAACCCCTTGGCCTGCATCCATCAAAAAAGCCGCTGCTTGGAGGCAGCGGTTTTTTGTTTGCCGTTTGCTGGGGCCAACAGGGAGCTTAATTCCACTGAGGGTTACCTTTCAGATGGGGCAGGAGTCGGTACTGTTGGGCGGCTTTTTCGTAGGCCAGTTCCCAAAGTTCATAAGGGTCGGAATCAAAGACCATTTCGGCCGAGGCGGGCAGAGTGAGCCAGTCGGCCCGGGCCAACTCGCTCTCCAATTGGTTGGGAGCCCAACCCGCATAGCCCCCACAGACCCGGTAGCGAACATTCTCGTACCCACTTGCCACCGCCTGAAACACTTGCCGAAACACATTCACATGACTGGCGGCAAAAACCCCCGGACAAACTTCCTCGCCGGGAGAGTCCAACTGGCTGACATTGTGCAGCAGGAACATGGCTCCCGGCTGCACCGGACCTCCCAAAAAAACGGAACCCTCCACCTGGGGGAGATCTTCCACTTGAGCCAACACAGTATTGATTTCCAGTGCGGTGGGCCGATTGACCACCAGGCCCAACGCCCCTTGCTCATTGTGTTCCAGAATCAGCACCACGGTGCGGAAAAAGTTGGGATCTAAAAGGTTGCGTCCTGCGACTAAAAAATGGCCGGACAACCACCGAGGACTCATCGCTGCCACCGTTTTGCGAGACCTAAATCTGGTCAAAAGAAACCATGAATAATTATATGGTCTGGGCCAGGGAAACAACGCATTTTATTCCCCTTATTCCCACGCCCCCAGAACCTTACACAAACTTCCCCAGGTTCCACTCCAAAAGGCCAGTATCCGGTTCCATGCACGCAGGAGGGCAGAAGTATGTTTTCTGATTCAACGGGAGCCTTGATAGCTACTGGAGTGTGGTTGTCGGTGGCTTTATGGGTTTGGGTTTGGGATTCGGGTCGGCCGTGGCTGCGAGGGCTCCTCTGGGGCTATGTGGTGGCCAGCGCAGCGGGCATGATCGCCTACGCTCTTTTTTGCTACGCCCCTTCCACCTCTGACCCGAAGGTTATTACTCAACTTGCCCAAAAGTTCCTTTACGCCTCCTGGATAATTGGAGGAGTGACCTTTGCCCTCAGAGTGGTTTTGTCGGTTCCAATATCGGGCAGATAACGGAACAGCAGCCTAGGGGAGCCCGTCTGCGATCAGGGAAGGTTTTGTCCCATTGTCCCATCCTGCCAAACTCCCGGCTCTCAACTGGCCTGGGAAGGTTCCCAGCGGATATAACAGTAGTTGGTTGCCCACGCTAAGGGGGTGCGCCATGCACCGACGCAAGGTTTGGATATGTTGGCTGGGGGCGTGGATGTGGCTTTGGGGGTCTGGGGAACTGGGTTGGGCCCAACGCCTGGCTCCTAGCCCCCCCCAGCCCCAGTTCGTCTTTCCGCAGCAGCGATCGTTGCTCCGCCTGTTGCGTCAGGCGCAGACGGCGATGGAGGAGAAAAACTACCCGGAAGCCGTAGCCCTGCTGGGTCGGTTGCTTCAGCAGTCACAAGATTCGTTCTTTCAGCCCGACAAAAACCTCCCCACCTTTGTGAGCGTTAAAACTGCTGCCCGAAAGCTCTTGGCTAGTTTGCCCCCGGAAGGACTGGAAGCCTTCCGCCTGCGATACGAATCCCAAGCCCAGCGTAAGCTCCGCCAAGCGCTGGAGGAGCTGAACCCTTTGGCCTTGGCCCAAGTGGCACGCCACTACGGCCTGACCCGAGCCGGCATGCGGGCACACTGGCATCTGGTCCGGTGGCACTTGGACCAAGGGGAGGTGGAAGCAGCGTTGGCGTGGTTGGAACAAATGGCCCAATGGCCCCCTCAGCGTCGGGCACCTTGGGAGCCGGACCGCACGCTGCTCCACGCAGCCTGTCTGGCCCGAATGAACTGGTGGCCTCAGGCCCAGGTCTTGCTCCAACAGCTTCAAGCTCAGTTTCCGGAGCTTCGCGTTGCGGGGGCTTCACCGATTCGCTTTTGGGACCTTTCGGAGCAGGAGCAACGGGAGTGGCTTTTGCGTCTGGTGGGTCGGAGCACTCCAGGCACAGGCACTCAATGGGCCTATCCGGGCGGAGTGCCCCAGCGGACCGGAATTCCCGGCACCCCTGTTGAGCTTCTGTTGCGGCGTTGGCGAGCGGAGTTTTACGACGATTTTGCTGACCCAGGGCCCAGGGGGTTGAGCTACTCCGATCAAGGGCTCACGGCTCGCTTGCGACGATTGCTTTCCCAGCGGGAGCGTCGTCGGGCTATGTTGGCCGGGGAGCCGTTGGTGGTGGGGCCTTGGGTCGTAGTGCGCAGTCTGACCCAGTTGATTGCGTTGGAGCGCAAGACAGGGCGTCGGGTGTGGGAGCACAGTCGGGACGAAGCCTTTCTGGAAGCCCTGGCCCGAGCCGAAGGACGCCTCCGGCCTCCAGCTACGCCCTTGCCAGGACAGATCCCCTCAGGAGCTTTGCCGGCTCCGTTTCCCACTGCCGGAAACATGCTGGATCAAGTCATCTGGAACCGACTCTTCCGGGACCGCACCTACGCTACCCTCAGCAGTGATGGTAAGTGTGTGTTTTGTGTGGAACGGTTGCCGTTGAATTTGCGTCGTGGGTCTCCTTTGCCCTTGGGCCCCGGACCTTTTGTCCCGCCCCGAGGATTCAACGCCCGGCCGTGGACCAATGTTCTGGCCGCTTATGAACTGAGCACCGGAAAGCTCTGCTGGCAAGTTGGAGGAGAGGAAGAAGGCCCTTTGAGCGGATATTTCTTCCTGGGGGCTCCGCTTCCTTTGAACGGGCGGCTTTATGTCTTGGCGGAGCAGAAGGAAGAAATCCGGCTCCTGGCCCTGGCTCCGGCTCCTGGACATGCCGGGCCACCTCGGGTGGAATGGTCCCAGGTGTTGGGACATGCCCGTAACGCGCTGAGCCGTTCTGAGCGAGCCTTAGCCGGACTTAGTCCTAGCTTTGCTCAAGGTGTGCTGGTCTGTCCGACCGGGGCGGGAGCGGTGGTGGCCTTGGACTTGGCGGCTCGGGAGCTGCGTTGGGGATTTTTGTATCCGGTGCAGCAGCGCCCCCAGGGGCCTAATCCCTTGCCTCGCCCCCCCACCCCCTCCAACACCCCTCGCACTTGGGTGGACCCGCTGGTCCGCATCGTGGGCACTCGGGTGCTGTTGACTCCGCGGACCCATTCGTTCCTGTTTTGTCTGGACTTGCATTCGGGACGGTTGCTGTGGAAAGTACCTCGCTTGGACGGCCAACTGATCGCCCATGCCGACTCCGAACAGGTCGTCATCCTGGGCACGCAACGCATCCGGAGCGTACAAACCAAGGACGGCCGACCGCGTTGGGATGT
>JAJRRR010000287.1 GCA_024279285.1 Planctomycetota bacterium | reverse complement strand
GGTGTTGCTATGGGTGGTTGTGGAGCTTAGGGGGTTGGGGACCGGAGAGGGCGTCTTGAGCTACCATTCGCAGCAAGAAGCAGGCGTTTTTGGCCATGCGAGGGCCCAAACGCCGGGGATCAGTCAGGACCCGATGCAACCACTCCAATCCGGCTCGTTGCATCCATCGGGGAGCCCGACGCACCCGGCCTGCCACAAAGTCAAACGCCGCTCCCAATTGCACGCTCATCTTGGCCTGATGCTCGTGGCGAGAGCGATGGATCCAAAGTTCCCCCTTGGGCTGGCCCAAGGCCACCAGCAGCAGATCCGTTTTGGCTTGGCGGATGCGGCGGCACAGAGCTTGGTTTTCTTCTTCACTCAAGGGGCGAAACGGCGGGGCTTCCACCCCAGCGA
Organism: Planctomycetota bacterium; assembly: GCA_024279285.1. Lineage (GTDB taxonomy): Bacteria > Planctomycetota > Planctomycetia > Pirellulales > S012-138 > S012-138. Next base: position 1,524 of record JAJRRR010000287.1, on the reverse strand, counting down.
TTTGCAAACCCGGACAAGCTTGAGCCAGGCGAGAGGCAGCTTCCAAGGCCACTCCGGGCAACCCCCCCAGGAAAAACACCCGATAGCCGCGAAGGGCTGCTAAGCGACACAGCCCCAGGATCAAATCACTCCCGGCCACGCGCTCCGGTAGCTTGCGGCCCAATAGCCCACTGTACCACACCAGCGGCATCCCGTCGGCCACGATAAAAGTGGCTTCCCGGTTCACTGCCTCCAATTCCGGGTGCTGATGCGAAAGCATCACATAATTGAGATTGGCCGTGATGAAGTAACCCGGCTCTGGGACTGTGGCAATCCACTGATCCACCGCTTCCAAGGTTTGTTGTTCGGTCAAGGGCCAAAGCGGCACTCCCCACACCCACACCGGCTCCTGTTGCCAAAGAGGCTTGCTGGGAGCAGGAGCCGGACCAATGGAAACCGGAACACCACTTGGGGAAGGCACCACAGGACTCCCGGGACTGCATGGAGGGTTTTTTACAAGTATGGCATCCTCTCAGGGCCATCGGGGGTGAAATGGGTTTAGCGGAAATCCTTTCCAGGGCACAAGAGCACCTGGGGCAAGAGGGCCGGGAGGCTAGCGGCTACTTAGTTCGTGGACTAGTTGGACCAGATAGCGAGCATTTTCCGGGGGAGTTTGGGGCAGCACGCCGTGGCCCAGGTTGAAGATGTGTCCGGCTCGTCCTCGGGTTTGGTCCAAAATGGTCTGCGTGCGTTGGCGGATGAGTTCCCCCGGGCCCAGCAAGACGGCCGGATCCAGATTGCCTTGCACTGCCAGGCGATATTCCACCTGGGCCCAGGCCCGACCAAGCTCCACCCGCCAGTCCAAGCCCAACACCGAACCTCCTGCCTCGGCCATCAGCTCCACCAGAGCCGGATTGCCCGTGCCAAAGTGAATCACCGGTACCGGTGGCAAGGAGGCAAACAACTGCTTCATGTGAGGCAAGACAAACTGGCGGTAGTCCTGAGGGTCCAAGCAGCCCACCCAAGAGTCAAACACCTGCAGGGCCTGGGCTCCAGCGTGCACTTGGGCCCAAAGATACCGACTCACGCTTCGCACCAGTCGGCTCATCAGCTCCGACCATGCTCCTGGGTCACGGTACATGAGCGTTTTGGTGTGCAAAAACTGGCGGCTGGCTCCTCCTTCAATCATGTAGCTAGCCAGGGTGAACGGAGCTCCGGCAAAACCGATCAAGGGGACCTGCTGGGGGAGCTGCTGACGGGTCAAGCGTACCGTGTCCATGACAAATTGAAGCTGTTGCACATCCTCTAGTTCCGCCACGCGATCCACATCCTGGGGTTGGCGCACCGGGTTGTGGATCACCGGTCCCCCACCAGGCGAAAATTCCACCTCCAGACCCATCGGTTCCAAGATGGGCAAAAGGTCTGAAAAAATAATGGCCGCGTCCACTCCCAAATACTCCACCGTGCGGACCATCACTTCCGCACATAGCTGCGGATCGCGGCACAGTTGTTCAAACGAGACTTTCTGTCGCAGTTGCTGATACC
>JAJRRR010000286.1 GCA_024279285.1 Planctomycetota bacterium | reverse complement strand
GTTGCGTGCCGCCTCGGCCCTGAAGCCCCAAGGACTCTCCCACGACGAAGAAGTGGGCTACAAGATCGTGCTTCAGGCCTGCCGGGCTCCAATTACGGCCATCGCTTCCAATGCCGGAAAAGACGGCAGCATCATCTGTGAAAAGGTGTTGGAAGAAAAGGGCAATGTCGGCTACAACGCGGCCACCGATAAGATCGAGGACTTGGTCAAGGCTGGGATCATTGACCCCACCAAAGTGGTTCGCACCGCTTTGCAAAACGCCGCTAGTGTGGCCGTGCTGTTGCTGACCAGCGATGCCCTGATTGCCGAAAAGCCCAAGGAAGAAAAGAAAAAAGGTGGCGGTGGCGACTACGACATGTACTAACATGTGCTAAGAGCCTATCCGAAAAACGCCAGGCGTTGGGTAATCGTCCGGCACGCAGAGGTTTTCGGATAGGTTCTCAGGCCCGATACGGTCCACCCCCTCTTCCCCCTACCCCCGCCGCCGGTTCCTTCGGGAACCGGCGGTTTTTTTGTTCACTCTGCGGAGTGCAGCTTGCGCCTTGCGCTGTGCGCACTGCGGGGAAGTGAAAAACCCAGGTTCGGCGTTTCGGCGCTTGAGAGCAAGTGGAAGCTGCTTCTTGGCGTTTCCAGGGAGCAAGTGGGGATTTCTTTAGTTTTCCTAAAAATCTCTTGGCCTCCTGTCCCGCCCCCGATCGGGAAAAGCTATAATGCCAAAGCGGCTAGCTGCTTCCCTTGTTAGGAGAGGAGCCCATGTCCCAATCCGACTCGCAGTCCTCGGCCTCGTTTGCTGAAACTGCCCTGCGCCTGGGTGGCAAAAGCGAGGAAGAAGCCCGTCGCACCGGAGCGGTGGATCGGGCCGACGAACAGGTGGACAAACTTTTTGCTCCCCAGTACCAGACGGTCAACAGTCCGGTGCATCGGGCAGTTTGGGATAAACAAGTGGACGCGGAGTTGTTTTGGGCTCCCGAGCCTAAGCCCGATCCCCAAGTCCAAAAGGTCATGGATCAGTCCCTGGAGGTGGTTCGCCGCCATCTGGAACAAGGCACCGCTTACGATCAGCATGGGAAGGTTTCCCCAGCCCTATTGGACGATCTGGCCCAGGCGGGCTATTGGGGGCTGCTGGTCCCTCGACAGTATCAAGGTTCTGGGGCGAGCTTTTCGGCCTTTGCGGCGTTTCTGACCCGAATGGCCACGGTGGACGCCACGGTGGCCGGGTTGGCTTCGGTGCATGGGTGCATCGGGGCGGTGGACCCGTTGTGCACCTTCGGCTCTCCGGAGCAAAAGGAGCGCTTCTTGCCCCTGCTGGCCACCGGAAAACGGCTCTCCGGGTTTGCTCTCACCGAGCCGGGAGCCGGATCCGACTTGACCGCCTTGCGCACCGTGGCGGTTCGCCAGGGAGATCAGTATCTGCTGCGTGGGGAGAAGTTGTTTATTACCAACGCCATACCCGGGCGGCTGGTGGCTGTGGTTTGCCTGATAGAAGGAAAACCGGCTGTGCTCATCGTGGATTTGCCTCCGCAGGAGAATGAGCAGTTTCGGTTGCGGCGTTATGGGTTGTATGCGTTGCGTCGTACATGGAACAACGGGCTGATTTTCAACGACTTGCCCGTGCCAGTGGAGAACCTGCTGGTGCCTCGGGTGGGGGACGGGCTGACGATAGCCTATCATGGGCTCAACCGGGGTCGCGTGGCGTTGTGTGCCACGGCGGCCGGAAGCATGCGCGTGATGTTGGCCAGCATGATTCCTTGGGTCAAGTTCCGTCGCACTTACGGTGCTCCCATCGGAACCCGCGAGTTGGTCCAACGCCGCCTGGCTTTGGTGGCCGGATTGATCGTGGCTTCGGATGCCTTGGTGCGTTGGGGGGCTTCGCTGCTGGATCGTGGCTATCGGGGCGAGATGGAGTGCATCGTGGCCAAAATCTTCGGCTCCGAAGCCCAAAAGGAAGCCGCCATTGAGTACCTGATGAAAACCCACGGCGGACGCTCTTTCTTGCACGGACATATGTTTGGCGACAATGTGCACGAGTTCCTTGCCCCTTGCATTTACGAAGGCGAGGGGGAGATGTTGGGCATGGCGTTTTTCAAGTCGCTGGTCAAAGACCATGGGGTGCGGTTTTTCCAACCGGTGGGCGAGGCTCTGCAACGAGCCGGCATCCGACGCCCCAACATGCTCAACCCCCGACACCTTTGGGTCATCCGGGGACCTTTGACCCAATATGCCCTCTGGCAACTCCGCTTCCGCCTGCGCCCGGCTCAGGTGCCTGCGTTGACCGAATTGCCGGCTCCCCTGAGAGAGCATGTGCACTGGGCGGCCAGGTTTTTGAGAAAGATGGCCTTGGAGCTTTCGGCCACCATGCGACGCTATCAGTTAAAGTTGGCCGATCGTCAGAATCGTATTGCCGAACTTTCTGCTCGGGCTCAGAAGGCCGTGGTGGTGTTGTGCACCGCGTTGTATGCCGGACGGCAGTCCAACCCCTTGGTGCGCGAGGCTGGAGATGTCATCTGCCAACATCTGAAGATGCAACTGGAAGGACGCCGTCCTTCGGATCGCTTCTTCCGCCAGGTGCGTCAACTGGGCGAGGCCATCGTGGAGGAACAGTTCCCCTTGCCGGAAGACATCCCCCAAGCGGCTAAAGAGATTCTCATGCCTTATGAGCCGTAAGGGGAGTGGGGGCGTGATTTTCGCCGATTGGCTGGCGAGAGTGCTTTCGCGTCGGGTCATGGGTCGTGGGTTTTAGGCCGGCGAGTGAGCCACAAGCCGCAGAATGCGCGTCACTCGCCGCCGCAAGTCGCACATCGCACACAGTTGGTCCTTGGCCGGAGGTTCTGTTTTTTCCCAGCTTCAAAGCATGAAGGTTCAACTTTCGGAGATGAGCTTTTGTTGAACGAGGTGCAAGAGCTTTCGGGCCACTTGGAGTTTGGAACCTTGGAATTGGGCCAGCACTTGGCCTTGAGCATCTAGCACTTCCACGGAGTTGTCAGGGGAGTTCATAGCCTCTGGCCCGTTGAGAACCATCAGGTCGCAGTTTTTTTGTTCCATTTTTCGCAGGGCTTGAAACCGGGCATCGCGGGTTTCCAGAGCAAAGCCCACCACCCAACGGTGCCCTTTGCGTTGACCCAAGGTGGCTACCACATCCGGGGTTTCTATCAGTTCCAACTGGAGCGGCTGGCCGGTCTTGTGGATTTTGTGCTCTTGGACCTTTCGCACCCGATAGTCGCACGGAGCCGCTGCCCCGATCAGTCCATCGCAGCTGACAAAGACTGCTTCACAGGCACGCAACATTTCCTCGGTGGTCACCACCGGGATGACTTGGGCGTCGTCTGGGTAGCGAATCTGCACCGGTCCACTGACCACGGTCACTTGGTGTCCTAGCTCCAGCGCTGCTTGGGCCAAAGCTGCTCCCATCCGGCCGCTGGAAGCGTTGGTCAAATAGCGTACCGGGTCCAGGTACTCTCGCGTGGGTCCGGAAGTGATCAGTATGTGGGCCACAGGACCAACCCTCGTTGGCTTGGCAAAGGCCGTCATTCTCCCGGCAGGTTTCCAAAAACCACCTGCCCACGAAGCACGGTGGCCACCACCGAAAACGCCGTTTGAGGATCCTGGACAGGCCAGGAGTCAGGAAGGCGAAACACCACCAAATCGGCCCAATGCCCCGGCAATAGCTCCCGCACCGGAATCCCTAATACCCGCAAGGGATTCTCCGTGGCCATGGCCAGAGCTTGAGCCAAGGAGAGCTGAACCATGTGCATCGTGTTGACCACCCCTGTGCCCAAGGGCAGCGAAGCCCCGGCCAGCAGTTGCCGCTGACCGGCGATGACCAGTCGGCCATCGGGCAGGATTTCAACCGGTCCGCCTGAACTTTCATATTCTCCAGGCGGCAACCCGGCCAGCCCTGCCAGATCGCTCACCAACACACATCGCTGCACCCCCTTGGCCCGAACCATTACACGCACCACTTCTTGCGGCAAGTGGTATCCGTCGGCGATCAAGCTGGCCATGAGGCGATCTTCGGCCAGTTGGGTCCACAAGTAGTTGGGATGACGAGGCAGAGTGCGATGAACCCCGTTGCCCAAGTGCGTGCTGAGCCGAGCTCCTGCATCCACGGCTTCCAGAATTTGCTCACAACTGGCTGCTGTGTGCCCTATGGCCACCGTCACTCCGGAGCTGACCGCGCGACGGATAAAATCTACCGCTTGATCATACTCCGGCGAAAGTGTCACCAGGCGCACTCTCCCGCCGGAGCGCTGCTGCCAACGCTGGAAGCTGTTCCAGTCCGGCGCTCGGCAATGTTGAGCGGGGTGGGCTCCCCGAGGGCCATCTTCCCGAGAAATAAACGGGCCCTCCAGGTGCACCCCTAGAACCGAAGCCGCCACCAGCAAGTCTTGCCGACACGCCTCATCAATCTGGCCAAGGGCGTGCTGAAACACCTCGTCGCTTTGGGTAGTCAGAGTGGGACACATTCCCGTGATCCCATATGCCCACATCCGGCGGACAATCTCGATAACCTTCTCCGCTGTAAGTTTCGGAGAGCTGAATTCCTGGCCGGCGTAACCGTTGATCTGGATGTCCACCAGCCCGGGCGCCACCAAAGGATACTGCTCCGGGTGTGCTACACCGCGTAGGGTCTCCACCCTGCGCAGACGATCCGCTTGCCAACAAATACGCACCACTTGACCATCCAGCCAACGACGAGCTACGAGCTGTTGCATTTCAGGCTCCGAGAGTTGTAACTGCTTGAGGTATACCAGTTGGTTGAAACAAGGGCCTTGTTGATTTTAGGCTTTGCCGCGAAGCGGCTGAATGACCTTGGAACGAAGCGGCGCCCCTGAGATGGTCCCAAGTAGTGCCTAGCCGCGTGGCAGGGCCACTCCCACTGGGAGCTTCCGCTCCGGCTCTGAAATCAGCAGCGGTGCGGAAGCACCAAAGTGAAGCGGCCTAGCCGCGTGGCAGGGCCACTTCCACTGGGAGCTTCCGCTCCGGCTCTGAAATCAGCGGCGGTGCGGAAGCACCGAAGTGAAGCGGCTTAGCCGCGTGGCAGGGCCACTCCCACTGGGAGCTTCCGCTCCGGCTCTGAGATCAGCGGCGGTGCGGAAGCGCCAAAG
>JAJRRR010000285.1 GCA_024279285.1 Planctomycetota bacterium | reverse complement strand
GGGTTCGTGGTGGCAGATAGCCGGGCCGGCGGTGTGGTGGGCAGGGTTGAAGGCGGTGCTAGCGGGCGGGCTAGGCCGTCCCGAGGGAAATGTCCGCCAAATGCCGGGCACCTTCGTCGTTGACACTGCCGGAATCATCCGTTGGGCCCACCGTCCAAAACACCAAGCCCAAATGCCTGATCACGAACACATCCGCCACCTATTGACCCAACTCAGCCAACAAGCGTGAGCAACCTCCGGGGATGATAATTCCAGAACCGAAACAGGGAAACGCAGGAGCGGGAGAAAAACAGCCACTTTGGTCCTGAACATGCCGGCGTCAAAAGTGGTTCTGCTTAAGGGTGGAAAATAACAAACCAAGCGGCGGGCATGGGAAAGCAAGGGGCCTACTGCCGCAGACGCACCTCCACCGGGGTGATTTTGATTCTCCCGATCACTTCCACCACGGGCAGCAGGTCGGTCCAGTCTTGTGGGCTGTTCAAGGGAGTGTGGCCCAACTGAATGTGGTCCGGACCCACTTGACCCCATGCTTGAGTGGCGTCCCACGGTATCCACCGACCTCCAATCCAAAGTTGGGTCCACATGTGAAAAGCGAATCCCTTCAGAGCCGGAACATAGACCACACCGTAGGCCAATCGGGCCGGAATCCCTCGGGCCCGAGCCAACGCGGCTAACAATACCGCATGCTCGGTGCAGTCTCCTTGGCCCAATTGCAATGCTTCACTGGCGCTGGCCAGAGCCAGCGTGAAGTTCTTCTCGGCGATGCGTTGGGCCACCGTTTGCTCCAAAGCCGCGGCGAGCACCCAAGGGTCTTTTTCCCCAGGAAGCACCGACTCGGCCAGGCGTTTGACCTGAGGGTGATTCCAGTCCACCAGCAAACTAGAACGGAGGTACTGATCCGACGGCGAAGGCCAAGGCCCCGAGGAAGCATCCCGGCGCAGTTGATCCGAACTGCGCACTACCACTTCGTATTTCCCTGAACCCAGTTTGCGGACTTGCTGCCAGGGCTCGTACTGGTCCAGAGAAAGCTTCAACTCCGGAGGCACTTCCACCTGGTAGCGTACCTGGAGGAGCTTTCGGGCATCGGGCAAGGGCCGGGTGGTCCGTACAACCATCTGCCGACTCAGATCCAGCCGAGGCGGTTTTTTCTTCAAGGCCAGCACTTGCTCCCGGGTGGCCAGGGTGTTGACCTCTTGCACACCCGATTGCTCGCTTTGGCTGCGCCACAATTGGCCTTGGTCGTCCAGCCAAAGCGTTTGCACAAGCTCCTTCTGGCCGATGCGAACCGTGGCTTTCACTGCCCAAAGCTCTCGGGGGGCTTGAGGGATCTGGACCTGCTGTCTCCCTAGCCCTTGCAGTTCCACCTCCACCACAGTCAGGAACACCGGATGAAGTTGTCGGAAGCGAATTTGTTGGTCGGCTCGCAGAGGCTTTTGGGACAGCAACTGCCACAAGGCGAAGAACCCCCGCACGCCTTGGGCCGGAAGCTGCTGTCGGACCGTTTGTCCCTGACGCTGTAGCTCCATGACAAAATGCTCACCTTGGCGGTGGCCACGACACTGCTGCGCACCAGCTCCCAAGGCTATTTGCGAGCCAAAGCGGATCACGGTTCCATCAGGACGCTCACGACTCCAATAGCGAAGCGAAGGGGTGCTCAGATCCCCGAAACGCTCCAACCACAAGAAGTGTTCCGCTTCCCAGTGAACCAAGCCCTCTCCCTGAGACCCAGCCACGCGCCGCACCATGTGCACATAACCGGCCACTTGGCCCTGCACCTGAGTGATCCACCACCAGTGCTGCTCAGAAGGACCTGAAACTGCGGAAGCCTCTTTGGGCTCATCCGAGGACGAAGCGGTGGCAGGATGAGAAGGAGTGGCAGCGGGAGGAGCGGAATCCGGGCTGACCGAAGTGCCGCACCCTGACACCAGCGCCACCAAACTCCACAGAAGCCAAACCCTCGGAATGTGCCACCTGGGCAGGGGTCGCCTCACCTTCAGATCTCCTAATTTCAGGAGGAGCATTGGGCCGAAAGCGGCAGGGGTTTAGGAACTGCGAGGGCGTTGGAGGTATCGCTGATAGGCTTGTACGGCCAAGCGATCACAGCGTTGGTTTTCCGGGTGTCCGCTGTGTCCGCGCACCGGAGTGTAGTGCAGACGGTGAATTTGGAGCAACTGATCCAGCCGGCGCCAGAGATCCTCATTTTTGATAGGTTTGCGTCCGCTGGAGGTGCGTCGGGTCCATCCTTGGGCTTTCCAGCGAGGAAGCCACTGAGTAAGTCCCTGACCTACATAGGTACTGTCGGTGATCAGTTCTACCTCCGAAGGCCGCGTCAGAGCTTCCAAGCCCCGGATGACAGCCATCAGTTCCATGCGGTTATTGGTGGTTTGGGGTTCGGCTCCGCTTCGGACCAATTCGCGTCCTGAGGCGGGATGGCGCAAGATAAAAGCCCACCCGCCTGGGCCTGGGTTGCCTGAGCATGCCCCGTCGGTGAACAACTGTACCCGAGGCCGCGAGGAACCTTGGGCCGAGTGCGGCTTGGCTTGTCCCAGAGAACTACCCTCCTGGAATCCGGATCTCCGTCAACGCACGCTTTATGATTTGGCTGCTTTTGGTTCCGGTGCCACCAGCGGGAGCTGGGGCTTCTGCTCTTGGTCTTCTTTTTTCTCCTTGGACTTGATGATCTGATCTCGCGTCAGCCGGATCTTGCGATACTCCTCGTCGGCAATCACATAGTACCAATCGGCGAACCGTTCCCGAAGTTCCTTGACCTTCTTCTTGGCTGCTTCCACTTTTTCTTCGTATTCTTTCTGCTTGCGTTCGTTTTCTTTCTGGATGCGTTTGCGTTGGGCCAGAATGTCTTCCCGAGTTTGCTTGGACTTGGAGTGGCTTTGCTTTTGATCTTTTTCTTGATCAGACTTCTGTTCTGAGCTGTTTTGAGACTGGGAGCTCTGGTCCTGAGCGTCTTTTTGCTCCTTGTTCTTTTCTTCCGGAGGAAGCTCGGGCAAGGGTGTCAGTTCCGGTTTGGGGATCATCTCGGGGTTGAAGCGCACGGTGATGAACAGGTAGCGGTTGGCCACCGGTTTGTCCTTCTCCTCGCCGGTGGCCTGTTCAATGGTGCGCCCTTCGGCCAGTTCACCAAAAAGCAGGATGTATTCCACGCCGTCTTTGGTGGTGACGATGACTTGTCCCTGGTTGGACAGCAATTGTCCATCGGGCTGCAAGTAGAATCCTTTGGTTTGCAAGTCGGCGATGTCCGCAGGAGAGAGGGTGGCTCCTTCTTTCTGCCGCAGGGTGTCTCCCAAACCCTGGGGCTTGCGACGCACATCAATGATTTTCAGGTCATCCAGGGCATAGCGCAGTTCGTTGAGTTTCTGCGTGTCCAGTTCCTGGTTGGGCTTGAGCCCTTCCAATTTCCAAGGGTTGTTGGCATCGCTTTCGTCGTAGGTGAGCCGGATGAGATCTTCGCGGATGAGTCGCCCTCGGGCGGTGTCGACGGAGTACAAGTCCAGCACCACGCGCCGAATGTCCCAGGAGTTGAGCTTCAGCAAGTCTTCTTCAATCCAGTCCTGGAACTTGGTGGAGAATCGGGCCAGATCGATTTCGGCCTTATAGACGCGGTCTTGACCGGGCACGCGGACATAGTAGATGTTCTGGTGTTCTTCGGCGGCTTTTTTGCCCACGATCAAAGAGGCCAGCACATTGCCGGACTCATCGGTCATGGTGATTCGGGTGCCCACCCCCTCGCGTCCGCGGAGTTCATCGCGGCGATTGGGATCCGGCTCAATCACTCCGTAGGTTTCGTGCTCGCGGCGGTCGTCGGTAACTTTGTCCAGTTTTTTCAGCCCCACCAAAGCTGTGGCGGCTTGGGCCAGTTGGTCTTTGGCATCAGCCGGGTAGTTGTAGTGGGAAGGAATACACCATCGGCCGTTGACCAGGGCCACTTTGAACACATGCACTTCCCCCTGTTCCTTGTCAAACTTGACGATTTCCAAGCCGGTGGCTTTCAAAGGATCGGTGAACTGAGGGAAGAACTCCTGACCCACATCATCCACTTCGGCGGGTTCGTGGGGGGAGTTGGCCCAGGCCACCCACACGGCCAACCCCAGAAACACCGCTGCCACGGCTTCAAAGGCCAAGGTTTTTGCTCGTTCGCTCATGGTTTCCCTCTCCTGGGAGAAGGGCGCAGGTTGGGGTTTCAGGAATTGTCGGACGATTCTTTTTCTTCTTGATAGTTGCGGAGCCGCTTGCGCGAGACGCTTTCGCGTTCTCGGGCCAAGCGGTTGACGAACACCACGATGCCCATCAAAAGCGGGAAAATCGGCGGCACGCCCACCGCCATGAATTTGTACCACCGTCGTAGAGCTTCCTCCCGTTTGTTCAAATCCAGGCGGAGCTGGCGAATGCGGCGGTTGGTTTCCCTCCGGAGTCGTTCCAGTTGGGCACGGAATCGCTTTTCGGCGTTTTGTCGGACGATTTCCAATCGCTGTTGGGCTTCCTGAAGGTTAATGCCTTGCTTTTTGAGTGCTTCTTCAATTTTTTTCACTTCGGCATCCACTCGTTGTTGCAAGTTTTCCTGTTCGTTTTGGAGTTTTCTTTGGGCCGAACTGATTTCTCGGTTCACATCTTCCCGATGTTTGGCCATAAGACTTTCAATTCGCTCCAGGGTGCGGTAGCGGATCTGGCGCTTGCGCACTTCCAGGAACCGATGATCTCCGGCCAGGTAATCAATCACATTGTGCACAAAGGCCACATTTTGGAATCGGAAGTTCACCTGGTTCAATGGATCTTCGCCCCGCTGTTGAACCGCGTAGAACTCCGGATGCAAGCAATCAATGTCGGCCACCAGTACCACATGAATTTCTTGCGGCTGATCTTTCGCGTCAGAGGACTTTCGGTTCTGCTGTTTGGAATCGTCGGATTTTTCATCTTTTTCCTCTTCGGATTCGTCTCCAGGGTGCATGGCCTGGTCTTCCTTAAGCCGGCCTTGGAGATGGGCAGCCAGAACGAATCGCTCCCCTTCAGGGCGGTAGTAAGCCTCGCGGTTGGGTCGCAGACGCCCAAAGGGGCCCAGGGCGTCCTGGTAACGCAGCGTGCCGGTCGCTTCACTGGTTCGCACCAAGGGAGAGTAGCGCACTCCGGTGTCTTTCTTGCCGCGCGTGATGAAGCCGGGGAAGGGGAACAGCAGTTCTTGCATTCCCCGGGTGATCAAATTGTCTTCGTTAAACGGCTGCGGCATCAGTTCTCCTTTGCGAACAAAGACAAACTCCTTAGGGAAGTGCCCGAAGCGGGGATAGGGGTTGTAGTCCTGCCAGATGATCTGGTCCCCGTGAAAGTGGACTCCCAACATGGCCCAAAGAGGTTCAATGTCTCCCTTGGGTTGAGTTGGGGCCGGCATAAAGGGGTTTCGCATCATGGGCCGTCGGGGAGCCGTGGTGCCAGGGACAGAATCAAAGAACGCCGGCAGGGGGTCTTCGAAGATGGCCGTGGGCTGACCGCTCCGCACCGCGGCAATGAAGTTTTTCATCTGCTCTGGGCCCAAAGAGCTGGGCTGAATCGCCAGCAGCACATCGTAACGCTTCTCCAATGCCGTATCCAAAGAGACTTGTTCCACATTGTATTGCTTTTTCAGTTCCTCAATGAGCGGATGTTCCGGCGCGGAGCTCATGGTGTGGGGATCAAATCGGGAAAACAACGGGGCGTCGGTGCGCACCACGGCCACCGTTTTGCGGCTTTGTCCACGTCCTCGGGCCACGGTGGCCATAGCCCGAATCATCTCATATTCCACCGGTGTGCCCCGATCGATAAACGGCACCACCACCTTTTCCAAACCACACTCAAACACCACACCCAAATAAATCTGTGCCGAGCGGAATGCCCCCCGCTCGGAAATCATCACCTCTCGCGGCTCAATCCCGTACAAATCCTCGGCCCGAAGGGCTTCCTCGGAATCCGGCTCGGTGTCCACGATGTTCAGTTCCAGGATTCGGGGAGCTCGGGCGCGGAGTTCTTCCAGCACATTGATCAGATTAAGTCGGGTTTGCACATACGGTTCCGGCACTCGGGGAGAGAGGAACGCCAGCACACGCACTGGTCGGGGAGGATTCAGCTCGGAGAGAATCTTCAGCGTATCCGGCGAAAGGGAGTTTATGCGCTCGGCGGTCACATCCACCCGAATGCCCAAGTAGCTGAAAATCACCACCAGCGAAGCCACCGTGACCAGCAGCGACAAAGTGCGCTCCAGGTAGTGCAGGCCCAAGGGGGGCGAGTCCGGCCCACCTCGCCAGTGCCGACGCCCGATGAGCACCACACACAAGTAAAGCGAAACCACCGTCAGGCCCACAAAGTACGCCACGCTGGAAAGACTAATCACCCCTCGGCCCAAGTCCGCAAACTGCCCACTGATGCTCCATCCCTTGAGCCGCGCTGCCCAAGTACCGCTGAAGATCAGGTCCGCCTCGTTCAAAAACACCAACGGAGCATTGAATAGTGCTCCCAGGATGAACGCAATCGTCATGTTGCTGGTCAGGAAGGAGCCGACCATGCCCACACTCAGCATGGCCACTCCCACCAGCCAGTAACCAAAATACATACCGAAAAACAGGCCCAAGTCCGGATTGCCCAGCCCAAAAAGCACCATCAGGTTGCAAATCATGGAGAACAGCAAACTAACCGAATAGATGGCCACAGCGGCCAGGAACTTGCCCAGCACCACTTCCAGATCGCTGGCCGGGATGGTCAGCAGCAGCTCGTCCGTGCCTAGGCGACGCTCTTCGGCCCATATCCCCATCGTGATGGCCGGAATGAAGATCAGCAGAATGTAGGGCAAAAAGCGGTTCAATTGGTCCAAGTTGGCCAGGTTGTTGACCCAAAAATCATGCGGCCAAAAAGCTGCAAACCCACTCAGCAACACGAACACACACAGGAACACATAGCCGGTGGGATTGCTGAAGTAGCTGATGAAGTTGCGTCGGAAAATGGCAAAAACCACATGAGCTTTCATGGCTTGTCGTCCACTTGACGCGAGGCACCGGGGAACTATTCGGCTGTGCTAAGTTCGTAAAACCGTTCGTCCAACGACTTGCCTTGGGCAAACTCGGACAATGGCCCGTCATATCGCAGCCGCCCTTCAGATATAAACAGCACGCGGCTGCACATGGCCTGCACTTCCTGCAAAATGTGCGTGGAAAGCAGAATCGTGTGGTCCTGGCCCAATCGGCGGATCGTGGCCCGAACCTCCCGGATCTGGTTGGGATCCAGTCCCGAGGTCGGCTCGTCCAGGATGAGCACATCCGGGTCGTGCAGCAGGGCTTGGGCCATCCCAACCCGTTGGCGATACCCCCGAGAGAGCTTGCCGATGGGCTTGCCCATCACTTCATGAAGATCGCACAACTCCACCACGGTCTCAATCCGTTCCCGAGTAAACTGAGGCGAAAGCCCTCGGGCGGAGGCGAAAAACTCCAGCAACTCCCGAGGAGTCATGTCCAGATACAAGGGGCCGTTTTCGGGCAGGTAGCCCAAGTGGCGGCTCCCTTCCAGGCGTTGGGTAGCCATGTCGTATCCGGCGATGTAAGCCACCCCACGCGAAGGGGCCAAATAGCCCGTTAGCAGCTTCATGGTGGTGCTTTTGCCGGCCCCATTGGGCCCCAAAAACGCTACCACCTCGCCCCGATAGACCTGAAAACTAACATCCTCCACAGCGGCAAAATATCCGTAATATTTGCACAACCCTCGCGCTTCAATCATCACCTCCCCGTTGCCCGAAGGGCCCGGGGAGTTTTTCTGCTGGGAGGTTTGTTGGGCGGAAGTTGCGTTTTCTTCGGCGCTCATCGTCCACCTCACTGCAAGATAGCCAAACTCCGGCGGCCACTGCCCCTGGGGGGCTGGGTTAAAAATAAATTGCCAAAAGGCACGGTCCCTTTCCCCCAAAGTACCATACCCTTTGGCCCTTTTTACTCCGATACGACAAATCTGGTGTGGTTGTTCTATTTTACCCTAAAGCAGCTTGGGGCCAACGGGAATGCTGGGAGTTTCCCGGACAAAGGGGCCGGGGAGCCAATGCGCCGGGGGAGTGCTGGTCCCCCTCCAGTCCTGCCACAGCTCCCAAGGCCCCCTGCTTAGGGACGGAAAACGGCCAAACTGCTAGCCCTTGGGAAACCCAGGGGCCGACTTAGCCTGCCCTGTTCTCACTTTCTCCTCGCCGCACACAAAACTGGCGGTGACCTCCAACTGGTCCTTCGGTTTGCACTTGCTAGAGTTTTCCACCGTAAGCCGAACACCAAGAAAAAGACCTTCGCCGATAAAGGGGATGCTGCCCTGGCTGTTGCCTTTGCTAGCGGTTTCCCGGCGAGCAAGCTAAGCCAATGGAATTTAGCGACGCCTGATCGGGACGGTTGGCGTATGTGTTGTTTGGTGGGGTTGGGCCACTGGGCCTTGCACCACCATCCGCGGGCCTAGGTCAGTTCGGAGGCGCGTGAGGCGATGAGTGCCTTTGGGGTGGGCCGGGTGGTTTGGGACCGGGTGCGCGGCTTTCCAGCCCAAGCGTTTTTGGCCTTGATCCTGGCCCTCACCGAAGCCGTGAAGGAGATGATTGAGATGGGTCAGCATTTTGGCACTAACTCATCCCCCCTTTTCCGCTTCTTTCCAGATGGCTTGGCAGACGGCCCGAAGCATCGTCACAACTTGTATTTGCAGCCGATCCAGCGTCCGCACACCCGTGGCAAACAGGCTGCATTCGTCCAACCGAGAGGTGCTGCCCCAACTGGAAGGGGCATAGTACCGCTTGGCACGGAGCCTGATCCCGGTCAACAAAAGGTAGCCCAACGCCAGTAGCTTGACCAGGGAACGAGCAGCTCGTTGACGATTCATGGCGAAGTCCTCCATGGCAAGTGGTGGATTAAGTTATCTCTGGTTATCCACCGGTCAGTTGGAGGTCATCGCCAGTTTTTTGCGCGGGGGCAAGAAAGTGAAGGTGAGTCAGGTCGGCCTGGGGATGGTGTGGGTTCTCGTCAGCTAAAAGTTAAAGTTTAAGTGCATCTAAGAGCCGCGCAACGCCTCCACCCACCGGCGCCACCAGGGGTTGTTTGAGGAAGAGGAGCCACCAGAGGGAGAGGATTGCGGAGCCGAAGGGAACCAGGAAGGTCGGGTTCGGGGGGAACCAAACAACGAAGGCCAGGGACTCCAGGCCCGACGCGAAGTGCTTTCGGCCGGGAAGTCTTCTTCGGCAGGCAGCCCTCGGGGCAAAGCGTCTATCTCCAGCCGTGAGCCTTCCGGAAGGAGCTTCTTGCTGGCCGCTTGTTGGAACATTTCCACCACATCCGGATAAGTGCCGCCTAACTCGGCCACCGCACGGATGACTTCTACCACTTTGGGCGAAACCTGGCGTTTTTCCACAGGTTTGCCGGGAGCGAAGCGACTCACACTCACCGGGCCTCCCGGGGGAGCTTTCACCAGAATGTGCTTTCCGGCTTCCAGGAGCAAAGGAGTGGGGAATTCCTGATCGGCTCCAAACAGCACAATCTCAGGCCGGAAAGATCGGGCCAGATGGATCATCCGGGGCCCTGTGGTGGGCAGCACATGCAGATAAAACTGCTTGTTGAGCAACTGGCCACGAACCAGCGGATCGTGCCGATTCATGGCCCAAAGGGCCCGAAACGCTCCGTATCGGGTTTGGGCACTCCGCACATCCAGCAGTTGGCGCAGTTGTTCGTAAGATTCGGCCGTGTTCATGCTGCTCAGGGCAGCCAGGGCCAAGGGGCGCAAGACCGGATCGGAGCGAGCCACTTGGGCCAGCACCGGAGCGGCTCGGCCGGAGTGCTCGTGGTCCAGATAGGCCAGAGCTTCGGCCGCATAGAACCGCACCTCCGGATCGTCCGATTCTAGTCCTCGCAGCAAAACCGGCACAGCTTCGTGCCCGATGGCTTCCAACTCCAACGCGGCAGCCGGGGCGGTGGCCCGATCCAGCAGCCGACGCTGCAAAAGGTCCAACCGGGCGGCCCGCTGCACCGCCGTCTCCTTCAACGCAATGGAGCGCACCACCTGCAAATAGCGCTGCACATTGTGTTTGTATCGGGGGTGGATGCGCAGTTCGATCCATTCGTCGTTTTTGGGCACGGCCATGTTTTCTTTCACGCCGCGGTTGTAGAGGTGGAATCGCTGGTTGATGGCGTGGCCCACCTGGGCACTGTAGGCCACATTTTGAAACTCCGGTCGGAGCATCAGGCCCACGGAGTAGCCGCGCACGGTCACCCCTCCGCCCAGGACTCGTCCGCGTCGGGCCATTTCTCCTTGGGCGGCATCGGCAGCCGGGTCGACCATCACCGGTCCGGCTCCCAAAGCCATCAGTCGTCCCTGATGCACAGCTCCGCCCACGACGGCTTTTTCGGTCAGTCGGGTTTCCAGCAGGTAACCGCCTCGGAGGCTTTTGGTCTGGCTTCGCCCTGGCACGCGCAGCTCCAAGTCAAACCGGTCCCCTTTGCGCATGCCGGGCCGAATGATCCCCCGCACGATGACCAAGGCGGTGTCGGAGCGTGCCAAGAGTTTATCTGGATGGGGCACGCCGCGTTTGCGCATTTCCTCCAGCAACATGGCCCGATACACCCCCGGCGGAGGATCACTCCCCGTGCCGGGCAAGCCGACCACCAGGCCCACCCCTTCCACTTCTACCTGATGACGCCCGCTGATCAGGGCCACATCGCCGATGAGGCGAGTGGCCTTTGCCTCGGAGGGTTCAGGCTCAGGACTTTGGGAGCGGAACCGAGGCCATTGAAGCTCCAGTGCGTGGCAACCGGCCAGCAGTGCCACCGTCAAGCAGGCAAGCAACACAAGGGATGGGGAAAAAGCTTCTCGTATGCGCAGCATGGCTTGCTCGCCCATCTGGTCTGATCGGAGGGACAAAGGCCAGGGCACCTTATTGGCGGTGGGAACCTCCGTCAAGAGCAGCCCCAGGGGCACACACGCTAGCTTTTGCTGTGCTGCATGCAGTTTCAGCCTTGCGGCCCCGAAGCCGGGAGGAGTTTAAGGCCCCATCGGATAACGCGGCCGGTACACATAGGCCCTGATCCGCTCGGTGCCTGGGCGGCGGAGAGTGACTTCGGGTCGGGTCAGGGGGGTGTGTTTCAACAGCCAAGCCACGATCATGCCGACCACAAACCCTCCGATGTGGGCCCACCACGCCACTCCCGAACTCGCTCCGCCGGTTATGGACCACACCCCTTGAAAGAACTGAAGCACAAACCAAATGCCCAAAAAAGTCACTGCCGGGAGCACGATGATCTCAAAGAAAATAAACAACGGGATCATCGTCAGCACCATGGCCCGAGGATAAAACACCATATAAGCTCCCATCACTCCGGCAATGGCTCCGCTTGCCCCGATGGTGGGCACAGGTGAGTCGGGATTGGCCCACAGGTGAGCCAAACTGGCCAATACCCCACTGGCCAGATAAAAGACCAAAAACCCTCCATGGCCCAGGCGGTCTTCCACATTGTCCCCAAAGATGTGCAAAAACCACATATTGCCCAAAAAGTGCAGCCACCCGCCGTGGAGAAAAATGCAAGTAAGCAGCGTGAGCCATTCAGGCACTGCGGCCGGAGGAAGAACATGCTCCTGTTCTACGACCACTGGTCCGTAAGGGCCTTGCACCACTTGGGGCACGCGCATCACCACCGGCTGGCCCGGGTGAAGCACCCGTTGGGGCACCATGCCAAATCGTACTTCCAGCCCTCCACTTGGATCTTCGCCTTCCAACAACTGGAGAATGAACACCACCGTGCACAAGGTG
>JAJRRR010000284.1 GCA_024279285.1 Planctomycetota bacterium | reverse complement strand
GGCACTTTGTTCTGCGTGGTGACCAATCGGAACTTGGCTTGTCGGAAGTTCCGCGGTTTGGGCCAGAGGAATCGGGCAGCAGGGCCTTGGCCATCCCCTTGTTGGCCGTGGCACCCGGCACAGTGGCGCAGGAAAAGCTGCCGTCCCAATGCCAGTTGAGATTGAGTCGTTGTGGCAGACTGGGAATCATCAGGCTCAGAACGCGGCGTAGAGGATGAGGTAGGCTGAGGCTGGGTTGGAGAAGTAGAAGCCTGTTTTTGGACCCCTGGCGGAGCTGGGGGAAGTTGGTGCCCGGTGCGCCCACAACCACTTATTCCCCAACTTGCCAGCAGCATCAGTCCCACGCCCCATGTCATCCTCACCCACCGCATTGCCCGGTGCATGACCAGTCCCCCCATGCTAACCCCAACTCACAACCCTCAACCAACACTTGGCCAAGGGAGCAATCTTGATGCCGAAACTTTCTGCCCCGCCCCAAATTGCCCTGAGAACCACCTAAATTGCCTAATAATGGATATTTTTATCCTATTTTGCCCTATCTCTGCCCTGCGCGGAGGAAAAACTGCGCGCTGCAGCGCGACAACTGGTGTGCTCATTGGGACAAAGGCGGTTTCTTTGAGCACTCGAGAAAATTACGCCCCAGAGAAAAACCGAGAGCTGAAGGTATGGGGCAAGCCATGGGGACTTGAGCGGCGGGCAAGCCTCGGCTGAAGCCGCAGGGGGCAGCACAAGTGGTCTTGAACCGTAGGTCTTGGAGCCAGGGTGAGCCTGCATCTCCTTGCACCTGTTTCCCCGGCGAGCCTCCAGCTTCAGCAGGAGGAAGACAACTTCACTTCGGCTCGCGAGTTGCCTCTTGCGTTGGTGCTTCCGCCCCAGTTGAGATTTCAGAGCCGGAGCGGAAACTCCCAGTGGCGCGCAGTCCCGACGCACGGCTTAGCCGCCTCACTTCGGTACTTCCGCACCAAGGAATTGGAAGAAGGAGGGCGTGGAGGGAGGAGGAAAACAAGCCAACGGTTTCCCCTTGCATTCCAAGGCCGACTAGTGGCGGCTGGCTTTCCGGCCCAGGGCCAACCATTCCAAAGCCACCACAGCGGCAAAGCCGGTGGCGGCAAGTGCAAGGGCCCATGCCCACTGCTGGACCGTGGCACCGTATCCCAAAGGCCATAGCCCTCGCAGCGAACCTAACATCAGGCCCAACAGTGTGGCCATCGTCACCCCCTTGTGATGATGAAGCAGCCATCGCAAAAGCTTGACGAACCCAAGCAGTCCCCCGGCGGCTCCCACGGCAAACAGGATCATCAGTTGCCAATCTTCCGCAGAGGCAGAGCAAGAAGTGATCCGGTGCACACTGCCCACCACCGACTCATACAGTCCCAGCAGGACCAATAGGGACATTCCACTTACTCCTGGCAGGATCATAGCACAGATGGCCACAGCCGAGGCCAGCACCACATACCAAGGCTCCGGGGGGAGGTGGGAAGGTTGGAGGGGCAGTCCGCTAGGGCCCGGGAGCCACAGCCCGACTCCTGCTCCGATCAAAGCGGCGCACCACACGCTCAGAGTCCATCGGGGCACTGTGCGCCACACGACCCAAGTTGAAGCGGCTATCATGCCTAAAAACACCGACATGGTTTCCAGGCGGTAGTGGCCCACAAGATAGCTCATCAGTTTGGCCAGTCCCAGCCAGCCCATGCCTATTCCCGCAGCCAGCCAAAACAAAAAACCACCATCCACATGCCAGTATGCCCGACGCCATTGCCGTTGAGCCAGCAGGGCCAGCCAGCGGCGATCAAACCGGCTCAGGGCCAGCACCAGCCGGGGATAAACGCCCGTGACTAATGCCACAGTTCCTCCGGACACTCCCGGCACAGCATCGGCGGCTCCCATGAGCACCCCTCGGGCCACCAGACCCAGTGCTGCTCTCCATCCTGGGGACGGACCGGGGGAAGCAGGGCGCTTCGTCAAAGAGGGTGTTTGCTCAGGCATTGTATCGGGACGGATGAGTGTTGCGTTCATTGTAATTCCTCACTTCAGGAGTTTAGCGCATAGAAGCTCCCCTGGTCCGGCGGACTATCCAGCGGTGGCGGCTCACGAGCGCTTGGAGCGTCCGATGTCGCATACGGCGGCAACGCTGCGGCCACTGGGAGGCCAGGTTGTGTTGCTCTCCCGGGTCTTGGCCCAAGTGGTATAGTTCCTCATGGCCGGTTTCCAGGTCGTAGTGATATTTCCAAGGTCCGCATCGGGCGGCAAAAAGCAGGCCATTGCCGGTGGCTACCATCGGCAGCAGGCGTTGGGGCTGTTGGTGCCACAGGGGCTGGCCGTCCAGATCCGGCGGGACCTCCTGACCCAACAGGCCAAGCACAGTGGGAAGCAGGTCCACTTGTTGGCAGGGGTGGTGGAAGTGTTGGGCAGTCTTCCACCCAGGCCACAGCAGCACCAAGGGCACCCGCACGGCCGGCTCGTACAGTGCAAAGCTGTGAATCCGTTGCCCGTGCTGCCCGAAACTTTCCCCATGATCAGCCGTGACCACCACCAGTGTCCGCTGTCCTAGCCCCCGACGGTGAAGCTCTCGCACCAATCGGCCCACCAGTTGATCCGCTTCCCAAATGGCCTGCAAATAACGCTCCAACTCCGGATCGGAACAAGCAAATCGGGGTGGCTGGGAGGCTTGGACCACATAAGGGTGATGGGTCTGGATGGTATAAAACAGCACACAAAATGGTTGCTCGGGATGCTGGTCAATCCAGCTCAGCACGGTTTGAAGCATCTCCGCGTCGGCGGCTCCCCAGGTGTTGACTCTGCTGCTGGGCAGATCGCTTGCATCCAGGAGAGTTTGCACACCATGGGCTTTGAGGAAGCGATGGCGTCCTTTCCAGGACCAGTAGCCGCTGTGGGC
>JAJRRR010000283.1 GCA_024279285.1 Planctomycetota bacterium | reverse complement strand
TTCAGCGAGCGACCCATCCTGCTTGCTCCTTAATTGGCTAGGCGTAAAGTTTCTGCACGCCGTAGCGCACGGTGCGTCGGCGGCGGATGATAAAGCGGTTGGAGGGTTTTCGGCGTTTTCGGGTGCGGCCACCTTTGGCGCTTTTTCCGGTGGGGCTGACCGGGTGTCGTCCTCCTTTGGTGCGTCCTTCTCCCCCGCCGTGTGGGTGGTCAATGGGGTTCATGGCGGTGCCTCGCACATGGGGGCGCCAGCCCAACCACCGCTTCCGGCCCGCCTTGCCCAGCACGATCCCGTCGTGGTCTATGTTGCTGACCCGACCGATCGTGGCCCGACACTTCACATTCACCCGGCGAATTTCTCCACTGGGCAGGGAAATCTGGGCCCAGGTGCCTTCTCGGGCCATCAAGGTCGCACTGGTTCCTGCCGCCCGGCACATCACCCCTCCGGCCCCTGGAACCAGCTCAATGTTGTGAATCGTGGAGCCCAGGGGAATGTGACTCAACGGGAGGCAATTGCCCAAGCGGGCAGGGGCCTCTGGCCCACTGAGCACCACATCGCCCGGCTTGAGCCCGTCGGGGGCCAAAATGTACCGCTTCTCCCCATCGGCGTAGTGCAACAAGGCGATGCGTGCCGAGCGGTTGGGATCGTACTGGATGGAATGCACTTTGGCTGGGATTCCGTCCTTGGTGCGCCGGAAATCAATGATGCGATACATCCGCTTGTGCCCGCCGCCTCGGTGGCGAGCAGTGATTTTGCCCTGGTTGTTTCGTCCGCCGGTTTTCTTTTTAGGCTCCAGCAGGCTTTTTTCCGGCTTGGCCCCGGGGGTGAGCTCCGAAAAGTCGCTCACCGTGGCCCAACGCCGGCCAGGGCTGGTTGGCTTGTATTTGCGAATTCCCATTTCGGTCTCCTTGCTTTGCTTTCAGGCTGGTCTTCTAGCCGACCCGGACCACGGCAGGCTAGAAGAAATCAATGCGATACTCTGGATCCAGGGTGACGATGGCCTTTTTCCACTGTTTGGTGTGGCCTACGCGGAAGCCTCGTCGGCGTGGTTTTCCGCGTCGGTTTTGGGTCCTTACCTTGACCACCTTGACATTGAACAGCTCCTCCACAGCTCGGCGAATGTCTTCTTTGGTGGCCAGGGGGTTAACTTCAAAGGCATAGGCGTTGTGTTTTTGCGACGCAGCCACCCCCTTTTCGGTCACCAGGGGGCGCAACAGCACCTGGTGAGGTTCCAATTGCATTTGGGTTTTTTGGCCTTTGGGTTGACCCATGGTGCCTCTCCTGTGTTATCCGGCCACGGCAGCAGCCTGGCACCAGTTTTCCTGAATCCACTTGACCACCGATTCGGTGACCAGCATGAACCGGGGCTTGAGCACCACCAAGGCGTTCACTTCCTGCACCGGGCAGATGTCCACCCGAGGGATGTTTCGTGCGGAACGATAAACCACCGGGTCGTAGCCCTCGGTAGCAATCAGCACCGACTGGCCTTCCAGTCCCAGGGCCCGAAACACCGCAACCACTTCGCGAGTTTTGGGCTCTTGCAGTTCCCAGCTTTGGAGCACTCGGAACTGATCGTCCAGGATTTTGGAAGCCACGGCCATTCGGGTGGCCAGTTGCAAGGCTTTTCGGGGCAAGCGATAGGACCAGTCACGGGGTCGTTTGGCAAAGCAGTGCCCACCGCCACGACGAATGTTGGTCCGTCGGGAACCTGCCCGAGCGTGTCCGGTGCCCTTTTGGCGATAAAGTTTTCGCGTGGACCCGGCCACCTCGCTTCGGCTTTTGGTCTTGGCCGAGCCTTGACGCAGGTTGTTCTGATACATGACCACGGCATCGTGGAGCAGTTGCTTGTTGATGCGTGGGGCCAACAGCTTGGGATCCAGCTCCACGGTGCCTACGGGTTCGCCTTGTCGGTTATAAACGGTCAGGGTGGTCATGGGAGCAGTTCCTGCCAAACAAGTTATCGATTAGCCCACCTTGTTGGTCTTGCGGATCATGAGGAACCCGCCTTTGGGGCCTGGCACGGCCCCCTTGACCAGCAAGAGGTTCTTTTCGGTATCAATGCCGACCACTTTGAGATTTCGGATGGTGCAGCGCTGGTTTCCGTAATGGCCGGGCATGCGTTTTCCTTTGATCACACGGCTGGGAAAAGCCGAGCATCCGGTGCCGCCCATGTGCCGATGGACCTTTTTCACCCCGTGGCTGGCCCTTTGCCCGGCAAACCCGTGCCGCTTCATCACACCGGCAAATCCCCGCCCTTTGGTGATCCCGATGACATCCACCGCCGGAACATCCTTGAAGATGTCCACGCGGATTTCCTGGCCTACTTCGTGCCCTTCAACAGAGCCGCGGAACTCACGGATGAATCGTTTAGGTTCGCAGCCTGCCTTGGGTGGGATGGGGATTCCCAGGGCTTGGCGTCGCTTGGCCCGCTTGCTCTCCATCTTTTTGGCCACATGACCTCGTTCGGCCCGGGTGGCCAAACGCCGGGGCTTGTCCAGAAACCCCAACTGAATTGCCTCGTACCCGTCCCGCTCTTTGGTCCGAATCTGCAGCACATGACACGGCCCGGCCTCTATCACCGTCACCGGCACGGCCGTGCCGTCTTCTTGATAGATTTGGGTCATGCCCACTTTGCGGCCCAGGATGCCAATAATCATGGCCGATTTCCTTTCTGCCTGTTTGGCAAGTTGGGTATTGCCTTGTTTTCGGGGATAAAGCGGTCATGGCCGCTCATTGCCCCGAAAACTTCCGCCTCATCCGTTTCTCCTCCTTCAAGGAGGCCCAAGACCAAAGCCCGCCCTCACTAGCGGGTGGTGGCCTTGATTTTGATTTCCACTCCTGCGGGCAGGCTCAGCTTGTTCAGTGCGTCAATGGTCTTCTGGTTGGCCTGGACGATGTCAATAAGTCTTTTGTGTGTACGGATTTCAAACTGCTGCCGAGCCTTTTTGTCAATGTTGGGCCCGGATAGTACCGTATAGCGCTCAATGCGAGTCGGCAAGGGGATCGGCCCATGCACCTCCGACTCGTGTCGCTTGACCGTCTCCACGATCTCCGCCGCACACTGGTCCAGGACCGTGTGGTCGTATGCTTCCATCCGGATTCGGATCGTATCCCGAGGCACTGCTTCCACCTCCTGTAGCAAACTCGGGTATTGCAAAACCTCAAAGGTAATGCATCCGCGAGGATATGTCAACGGTGCAAAAGAGCTTGTTTTTGCTAGTTTAGGGGCCCGATTTTCTGCTATTCGGAACAATCCGTCCATGGCTGGAACTGGAAAACCCCAGGAACTGATTTAAGCTTTTGGTGTGCGTTGACGAAAAGCGGATGCTCTGGTAGCATCAAGCGCTTACTAGGGTAGACAAGGTTTCCGAGGGCGGAGTGTCCTCGGGGGAGGAAGTGTTTTTTCGCTTTTTGGCAGTTTCCCGGGAGAGCTTGTCCCGGCGGCTTCCCGGGTGAGGTCGTGGAGCCGGGTCCCCGTTGCCTGACAATCCACAGGAGACAGAAGTGACCGCCCCCGTTTTGGTCAAAGAGCTGATTGAAGCTGGAGTGCACTATGGCCATCGGGCCAGCCGCTGGAATCCCAAAATGCGGCCTTTCATCTACGCCAAAAAGAACCTGATTCACATCATTGACCTTCGGGAAACGATTCGGGGGTTGCTTCGGGCCAGAAAGTATCTCTCCCAAGTGGCTGCCAACGGGGGAGTCATTCTTTTCGTGGGCACCAAGCGTCAAGCTTCGGAAATCATCAAGCGCGAAGCCGAACGATGCGGCATGCCCTATGTGAACGATCGCTGGCTGGGAGGAACACTGACCAACTTCCGCACCATCCGCAGCCGCTTCAGCCGCCTGGAAGAACTGGAAGAACTGCTCAACAGCCCCCAGTTGTCCCAATACTCCAAAAAAATGCAAGCCGCCCTGCAACGCGAATATCGCAAAATGTATCGCAACCTCAATGGCATCCGCACCTTGGATCGCCTGCCCCAGTGCCTGGTGGTCGTGGACCCCAAAAAAGAACACAACGCCGTGCGCGAAGCCCGAAAGATGGGCATCGTCTCCGTGGCCCTGATTGACACCGACAGCGACCCGGACGAAGTGGACCTCCCCATTCCCGGAAACGACGACAGCATTCGTTCCATCCAGTTGATCGTCTCCAAGCTAGCCGACGCGGTGCTGGAAGGCAAAAACCAAGCCACGGCAGAAGCCAAAGCCACTGCCACCGTCTCGTCGGCCTAAGCTGCTGTCTGCACCGCAGTGTGTAGGGAAACACCACTGTCCCGCCATCTACTCAAAGGAGATGAGGCATGGCTGAAATTTCGGCTGCTGCGGTCAAAGCCCTGCGCGAAAAAACCAAACTGCCCGTGATGAAGTGCAAATGGGCTCTGGAACAAACCGGAGGGGACGAGCAGGCCGCAATTGAACTGCTCCGTAAGGAAGGCGCGGCTTTTTCCCAGCAGCGGGATCGGGAAACCTCCTCCGGGCGGATCGCTGTCTGGACCGACTTTGACCGTGGCGTGGCCGCCATGATCGAACTGCGTTGCGAAACCGATCCGGTGGCCAAAAACGACTCGTTCATAGAGCTAGCCAACACTCTGGCTCGCCAATTGGCCACAGGTCCAGGTGCCAACACCCCCGAAGAGTTGCTTGATCAACCCTCTGGACGCAACCCAGGCGAAACTCTCCGCGACTTTTTCACCGACATCAACAATCAAATCCGCGAGACTTTTCGCATCGGTCGCATGCTCCGCGTGCAAGCACCTTGCGGGGGATATGTTCACTTTACGGGCAAGCTGGCCGCTTTGGTGGAGGTGGAAGGTGGCACCGAACAAGCCGCCCGAGATGTGGCCATCCATGTGGTAGGCATGAACCCCGAGGCCCTCACCCCCGAACAACTCCCCCAGGAAAAAGTGGAACAAGTGCGCCAAAAATACGCTGCCATCAACGAAAAAGCCGTAGCCGGTGCACTGAAGAAGCTCTACCGGGAAACGGTGCTGCTGGAACAGCCCTTCCTGATGGACGAGAGCAAAACCGTCGGCCAGTTTGCCCAAGAGCAAGGGATGAAAATCCTTCGCTATGTGCGTTGGGAACTGGGAGAAGAAGGCTCACAACAAGGCAGCTAGCCCTGTCCTACGGGAGCCCCAACCGTGAACGCCCCCGAGGAAGACCCAGGAGTAAAATACCGCCGGGTGGTGTTGAAAATCTCCGGCGAGGGTTTTGCCGAGCCCGGCCAACGCGGCATCAGCATGCAGGCCGTGGAACACATCGCCCAGCAAACCAAACTGGCCGCCGATCAAGGCGTCCAACTGGCGGTGGTCATCGGAGGGGGAAACCTCTTGCGAGGAGCCCAATTCACCTCCCAAAGCTCCTCCATCCATGAGGCCACGGCTCACTACATGGGCATGCTGGCCACCGTGATGAACGGGTTGGCCTTGCAAGATGCCCTGGAGAGCCTGGGCTGTCAGACCCGACTGATGACGGCCATTCGCATGGACGGGGTGGCCGAGCCGTACATTCGCCGTCGGGCCCGACGCCATCTGGAAAAAGGGCGAATCGTCATCCTGGCTGCCGGAACCGGTAGCCCCTATGTCACCACCGATACCGCCGCCGTGCTTCGCGCCTTGGAACTGGAAGCCCAAGTGGTGCTCAAAGCCACCCGAGTCGATGGCGTCTATAGCGACGACCCGGAAAAAAATCCCCATGCCGTACTCTACAGTAAGCTGACCTATCAGCAAGTGCTGGAACAGCGGCTTCGGGTCATGGATCCCACGGCTGTGGCCCAATGCATGGAACACGACCTGCCGGTGATGGTGTTCAACTTCCAAAAGCCCGGTAACATAGTACGCGCCGTGCGCGGCGAGCGCGTGGGTACATTGGTGCACAGTGCTTCGGCGACTTCCCAGCCTCCAGGGCCAAGGACCCAACCATGAGCGCAGAGGAAATCCTCATGGATGTTGAGCTCCGGATGGAAAAAGCCGTCTCGGTGCTCAAGGAAAACCTGCTGGGCATACGCACCGGTCGGGCCAACCCCGGACTGGTGGAATCGGTGCGTGTGGAGGCCTACGGGACTCAAGTCCCCCTGAAACAACTGGCCACCATCGCTTGCCCGGAACCCAATCAAATCGTCATTCGCCCCTTTGATCCCAACACGCTCAAAGACATTGAAAAAGCCATTTTGGCCAGCGACTTGGGCTTTACGCCGCAAAACGACGGGCGGATCATTCGCATCACGGTGCCTCCTCTTTCCACGGAAGTGCGCCGCAAAATGGTTCAGCGAATCAAAGAACTAGCCGAAGAAGCCAAAGTGGCCATCCGCAACATCCGACGCGATGGAAACAAAAGCGTGGACCTACTGGAAAAAAACAAGCAAATCAGCGAAGAAGAACGCGACCAACTGAAAAAGGAAATCCAAGACCTGACCAAAAAGTTTGAAAACCAAGTCAACGAGCTGGCCAAAAAACGCGAAACCGAAGTCCTGGAAGACTAGTCCCTGACCGGTTCCCTGATCCGTAGGGTGCCGGAAGACTTTCGTTGCCGGTTCCACTTCTTGGAAAGACCTTGGGTCATGATCAACCCGCTGGCTCAGCTTGCACCTTCGGGCCATTGGCACCAGTTGGCCACACGCGTGTTGGAGGGCCATCGCTTGGGGGGCGATGAAGCTCTGGCAGTGCTTCAGGCCCCCGACGAGGAGCTGCTGGAGTTGCTTTCGGCTGCTTATCAGGTGCGGCGGCACTATTTTGGCAACAAGGTGCAGTTGTACTTTTTGATCAATGCCAAAAGCGGGCTGTGTCCGGAGGATTGCCACTACTGTTCCCAAAGCCGTCTGTCCCAAGCCCCGGTGGCCCAATATCCCCTGCTGGACGAAGCCACCTTGCTGGACGGGGCTCGGGCCGCTTGGCAACGCGGGGCCAAGACCTACTGCATTGTCATCTCCGGTCGTGGCCCCAGCGAGCAGGAACTTCAGGCCATTGAGCAAGTCGTGCCCAAGATCAAGCAGCGTCTTCCGCTGAAGATTTGTGCGTGCTTGGGCCTTCTGGACTTCCATCAGGCCCGACGGCTCAAAGCCTGCGGCGTGGACCGTGTCAACCACAACCTCAACACCAGCCGGTCGTTTTACCAACAAATCTGCACCACTCACACCTACGAGGATCGCCTGGCCACGCTCCAGGCAGTCAAGGCAGCCGGATTGGAAATATGCTGTGGCGGGATCGTAGGCATGGGCGAACAGCCCCAACAGGTGGTCGAAATGGCCCTGGAGCTGCAAGCCCTTCAAGCGCATTCCATTCCGGTGAACTTCCTCCATCCCGTGCCGGGCACCCCCTTGGAAAACTGCTGGAAGCTCAACCCAAGGTATTGCCTCAAAGTGCTATGCATGTTTCGCCTGACCAATCCGCGCAGCGAGATTCGCATAGCTGGGGGTCGGGAACTGCACCTACGGAGCCTTCAGCCGCTGGGGCTTTTTGCGGCCAACTCCATTTTTGTGGGCGACTACCTGACCACCCGAGGCCAACCTCCGGAAGAAGACCTGGCCATGATCCGCGACTTGGGCTTTGAAGTGGAATGCATCCCAAGCGACGAGCCAAGCTCGCAGCCGAATCCCCCGGCCCCCTCCCCTACTGATCCTTCCTGACAAACCAACGGGAATCCGGACCATGAGCAGCACTTCGGAGCCTTCGCGCCGGCAGCGCATAGAAGCCCTGTTGGAACAGGAGCCGGAGGATCCCTTTTTGCAGTACAGTCTGGCGATGGAGTTGCGCAAGGAAGGCCGGCACGAGGAGGCTTTGCAGTGGTTCGATCGTCTTCAGCGTCGTCAGCCTCCTTATGTGCCGGCGTTTTTCATGGCCGGGCAGCTTTTGGCCCAACTGGGCCGCACCAGCCAGGCCCAAGCCGTGTTGGAACAAGGCATCCGGGAAGCCCAAGCCCAAGGCGACCACCACGCCGCCGGAGAAATGCAGGAGTTTTTGCAGTCCCTGTCTCAAGATTTTCCCGACCAGGAGCCATGATCAAACGCATCCTGGTGACAGGAGGAGCCGGTTTTTTAGGCTCTCACTTGTGTGATCGCCTGGTGCGTCAGGGACATGATGTGCTGTGCTTGGACAACTTTTTTACCAGTCAGAAGTCCAATGTGGCCCATCTGCTCTCCCAGCCAAACTTTGAGCTGATCCGCCACGACATTACTCGGCCCATCTGGCTGGAAGTGGACCAGATTTACAACCTGGCTTGCCCTGCTGCCCCTGGACACTACCAGCACAACCCGATCAAGACCATCAAGACCTCTTTCCTGGGAACGATGCATGTGTTGGGGATGGCCAAGCGGTGTGGGGCTACGGTGCTTCAGGCTTCCACCAGCGAAGTGTACGGCGATCCCGAAGTGCATCCCCAAGTGGAAAGCTACCGCGGGGCGGTCAATCCGGTTGGCCCTCGGGCCTGCTACGACGAAGGTAAACGAGCCGCCGAAACCCTCTGCTACGAGTACCACCGCCGACACGGCATCCCGGTGGTGGTGGTCAGGATTTTTAACACCTACGGACCGCGCATGCACCCTTATGACGGACGCGTGGTGTCCAATTTCATCCGTCAGGCATTGCAGGGGGAGCCCCTTACGATCTACGGGGACGGTTCCCAGACCCGATCGTTTTGCTATGTGGATGACCTGATTGATGGACTGCTTCGGGCCATGGAGGTGGCCGAGGAGTTTTTTGGTCCGGTGAACTTGGGCAATCCGGAGGAGTTTACCATCTCTCAACTGGCCCAACTGGTACTGGAGCTGAGTGGTTCCCGATCCGAGATTCAATATCGTCCTGCTCCTCCCGAAGACCCCTGCCGCCGTCGCCCTGACATTTCCCTGGCTCGCCGTGTGTTGGGTTGGGAACCTCGCACTCCTTTGAGCGAAGGCTTGCGTCGCACGATAGAGTGGTTTGGCACGATTGACCTGAGCCACTACCGTCCGCCCACGCCAAATTACTAAGGCAAACAGCTCTTCTCCCAAGCTGATGTTCAAGAAGCTCCAGACGAAGCTGCGAATGTGAAAATCTGCCTTCTGAACCGTATCCCTTGCCCTATGGCCTATGGATTGACGCGGGCATAAGCCGGCACTTCGGGTACGGAGTTTTTGCCCAGATCGGTGTGGATACGAATGGTGCCACTGTGCTTGCCTACCTGATCGGACTGGAAAGTCACGGTGATCAAGTGCAGGGTCTTAGGTTTGTCGTCCACCTGGAAAGAGAACCCAGGTTCGGAGCACTCCACTTTGAGCACTCGGAAGGGTTTAGGTCCTCTGACCACCAGGCGCTTGGTGGCCTTTTGACCCGGTTGGACCACTCCCACAAAAAGCGGCGAAGGACTGACCACCACTTGGGCCCGAACCGTGGCCTGAACCAACACCGGAAACTGCCGCCGGCGGTCATTGACGACCACTTGCAAGGGCACTTCCCAATAGCCCACCGGAGCTCCGGAGCCCAAAGTGACCCGAAGCCGATAGGTGATCCGTCCTCCTTCCCGACGCAGCTCTTCCCAGGAGGGTTGCAGGTAAGGCACGGGACTTTTCACTTCCAGGATTTGCCAGTCCGGACGCCCGGCGTAGTCAATCGTGACTTCGGCCTGAGCGGGTTTGCCTAGCTCCACGGTGCCCAGGTTGAGCGACTCCGGATGAACGACGATGTCGCTGCGAATGTAGCCGGTCACATAAAGCTGCACTTCGGCATAATAGGGCTGATCAAAAATGACCGTGATCGTGGCCCCCCGACGGCCCAGGAAGTTACGCGTGTTGTAGCGTGCAATGATTTCCCCGGTTTCCAGCGAGCGCAGGGTGCGTTTGGTCACGATGGGTGTGGTGCAGCCGCAACTGGAACGCACGGCCGCAATGTGGACTGTTTCGCGGTAGATGTTTTGCAGCCGAAAGCGGTACTCTACCTTGGCTCCTCGGGCCACAGTGCCAAAATCGTGTTGGGTGGTTTCAAACATTCTCTGGGCCCAGGACTGCGCCTGTGCCTGAGCCCCCAGTGCCATCCATGCCCAAAGTGCCCAAATCCACAAGCGACCGTCCACGCCCAGTCCTCCGGATTGTTTCGCGTCAGGCTGTCAAAACCCTTGGTGCTGCAAGCACTTGCAACTCTAGGGGTGCAAGCCCCTGGGGTCAATGGCAATCCCTGGAAACTATCGGCTTCCGGAAAGCTTAAGTTTGCCGAAAGTGCCAACAGGGAGGCTTGGGACAACGGCAAAAAGCAGCCCCTTGGCTCTGTTGGGCAGTTGTCAGGAGTCAGGAGAGCAGTTATGCTTTTAGCAAGGTCACCTAGACCGGCGTGGAGGGAAAGTTTTTTCATTTCAAACTCAAGGCGTTGGTTTCCTATGTACCGCGGTGGCGCTGAGTGCGTGGCGTGGATGCCAGCAGTGATAGCGGCGCAGATGCTGCGCACGGGCGTCATTGGCATCGGCATTATCGGCACGATTGGCCCGATGCGACCGCGGCCTTAGGGAACCAAACACCACTGCCTGATCCGACGAATCCAAGCCCTGAGGTCGCAACCCCTCAGGGCTTTTTCCTTTACTCCCAAGGTGTGGCTAGCCATGCGTCGCATCCAGATTTACGACACCACCTTACGAGACGGCAGCCAGGGCGAGGGGGTCAGCTTTTCCCTGGAGGACAAAGTGCTTCTGGCCCGACGGCTGGACGAGCTAGGCTTTGACTTCATCGAGGGAGGTTACCCCCTGTCCAACGAAAAAGACGCCCAGTTCTTCCAGCGCATGGCCCAACTGCGCCAGCAAGGCCAGTGGCACCATGCGGCCATTTGTGCTTTCGGAATGACCCGACGCCGAGGGCTTCGCCCTGAGGAAGACCCCGGCATGAAAGCTCTCCTGGATTCCCAAGCTCCGGTGCTCACGGTGGTGGGCAAAACTTCGCTTTTGCATGTGGAGCATGTGCTGCGCGTCTCGCCGGAGGAAAACCTGGCCATGATCCAGGAGAGCATCGCCTACTTGCGCAGCCAGGGCCGCCGGGTCATTTACGACGCGGAGCATTTCTTCGACGGATGGAAGGAAGACTCGGCCTATGCCCTGCGCACGCTCCAGGCCGCCCAGGAAGCGGGAGCCGAAATCGTGGTTCTGTGCGACACCAACGGAGGGTCCATGCCTGAGGAAGTGGGCCAGATCACCGCTCAAGTGGTCCGCACTCTCCAAGTGCCCATCGGGATCCATTGCCACAACGACTGCGATCTGGCGGTGGCCAACTCACTGGCTGCCGTGGACGCCGGAGCCGTGCAAGTGCAAGGGACGATCAACGGGTTCGGCGAACGCTGTGGCAACGCGGACTTGATCTCGGTGGTGGCCAATTTGGCCTTGAAGAAAAAAGGCTATCAGGTGCTCCGGCCGGAGAGTATCCCCCTGCTGACCGAGTTGTCGCGTTATGTGTATGAGCTGGCCAACATGAACTTTCGGCCCAATCAGCCTTTCGTGGGCCAGAGTGCTTTTGCCCACAAGGGAGGGATGCATGTGCATGCGGTCAACCGCATCACCCGAAGCTACGAACACATTGATCCCGAGCAAGTGGGCAACACGCGCCGGATTCTCATCAGCGAGCTATCCGGGCGGTCCAACATTTTGGCTCTGGCCACGCGCTACAACATTGAGCACGATGAGGAGCTGTTTCGGCGCATCTTGGCCGAGGTGGTGCGACTGGAAAACCGGGGCTATCAATTCGAGGCTGCCGAAGCCTCCTTTGCCCTGCTGGTCAAACGCTGTGCCGGAACATTCACTCCGCATTTTGAACGCATCAACTACCATGTGACCGTGGAAACCGACCAGCACGGCCGCACCGTGACCGAGGCCACGGTGAAGGTTCGGGTCAACGGGACCATCCGGCACGAGGTGGCCGAAGGGGATGGACCGGTCAACGCCCTGGACGCCGCACTGCGCAAAGCCCTGGAGCCGTTCTACCCCCAGTTGAAACAGATGCATCTGGTGGACTACAAAGTTCGGGTGATCAACTCCGAGGCGGCCACTGCGGCGTATGTGCGGGTGGTAATCGAAAGCCGCGATGAGGAAGAAGTTTGGGGTACGGTGGGCGTGAGCCAGAACATCATCGAAGCAAGCTGGCTGGCCCTGGTGGATAGTTTTGAATACAAACTGTACAAGGACCAGGTGCCCCAGGCTGCTCCTGTCGCCTCCACCCCCAATGAACGCTCCGCTTCGGAACCGACGACTTAAGCCCTTTTCCGCCCCCTGACCAAAAGTGGTGGTTCGCCATGAACGCTGAACTGCCCAAACAGTACGAACACCTGGAAGTGCAAAAGCGGTGGTATCCGTTTTGGGAAAAGCGCGGCTACTTCCACAGCGAGCCGGACCCTGGGCGCAAGCCCTATTGCATCGTCATCCCTCCGCCCAATGTCACCGGAGCGCTCCACTTGGGTCATGCTCTCAACAACACCCTGCAAGACATTCTGATCCGCATGAAGCGCATGCAGGGCTACAACACCCTCTGGATGCCCGGCACCGATCATGCCGGCATCGCCACCCAGGCGGTGGTGGAGAAGCGCTTGCTGGAAGAAGAAGGGAAGACCCGACACGACTTGGGCCGCCAGGAGTTGGTCAAGCGGATTTGGGCCTGGAAAGACCAGTACGAAGCCCGGATTCTCTCGCAACTCAAAGAGCTCGGCTGTTCGTGCGATTGGGCCCGAACCCGATTCACCCTCGATCCCATCTGCGCCCGGGCGGTGCGATGGACCTTTTTCAACTTTTTCCGCAAGGGCTTGATTTACCGAGGCAAACGGCTGGTCAACTGGGACACCTATCTTCAGACTGCGGTGAGCGACGATGAGGTGTTCCACGAGCCGGTGCCGGGACACTTTTGGTACATCCGCTATCCGGTCCTTGACCCGGCCCCGGATGAGCCCAAGTTTCTAGTCGTGGCCACCACGCGCCCAGAGACAATGCTGGGGGATGTGGCGGTGGCCGTGCATCCGGATCCCGAAGCCGCTTTGGCCCAAGCCGAAGCTGCCATCAAGGAAGCCAAAGACAAGTCCCCCCAGGAACGCGAAGCCGCCCTCAAGGACCTGGCCTGGCGTCGGGAACATTTGCTTCCGCAGTTGCTCAAGCTTCGGGATATGGCGGCCTCGGGTCGCCAGGTGCTGCTGCCACTTCAAGAGCGTCCCATCCCGTTGATTCTGGACACTTGGGCTAAGCCGGAGATGGGCACCGGAGCAGTGAAGATCACCCCGGGCCACGATCCCAACGACTATGAAGTAGGACTGCGGCAAAAGCTGCCCATGATCAACATCCTCAACCCCGATGGCACGCTCAACGAGAACGCCGGGCGATACCAGGGGCTTTCCATCCAGGAAGCCCGACGCCGAGTGGTGGAAGACCTTGAACGCCAAGGGCTGCTGGAGCGCGTGGAGGAACGGATCATTGACCTGGCTCACTCCGACCGGTCCAAAACCCCCATCGAACCACGCCTGGCCGACCAGTGGTTCGTGCGGATGGACCAACTGGCCCAGGCCGCTATGGATGCGGTGACCTCGGGCCGAGTGAAAATCATCCCAAGCCGATATGCCAACGGCTATCTGGCCTGGCTGGCCGAAAAACGCGACTGGCCCGTCAGTCGCCAACTGTGGTGGGGACACCGCATCCCCATCTGGTATGCCAAAGGAGTGACCGAGGAGCAGCTTCGTCAGGTGTTTGGCGATCGGGAAGATGTAGCCTGGCGTTGGGACGAACAAGGGAAGCAGTTTTTCATCTGTTCCCGCGACGAAGACTTGCCCGATGATCTCATCCCCGGTTGCCGTCTGGTGCAAGAAGAAGATGTACTAGACACCTGGTTCAGTTCGGCCCTGTGGCCTCACTCCACCTTGGGCTGGCCGGAACAAACTCCCGAGCTGAAATACTTCTATCCCACCAACACCCTCGTGACCAGCCGCGACATTATCACGCTTTGGGTGGCCCGGATGGTGCTTACCGGACTGCACAATGTGGGCGAGGTGCCGTTTCGGGAGGTGTACATCCATCCGAAGATATTGGACGGGTATGGGGAGACGATGTCCAAGAGCAAGGGGAACGGGGTGGACCCGGTGGATGTGATCCAGAAGTTTGGGGCTGACTCGCTGCGGTTCGCCCTGGCTCATCTGTGCACCGAAACTCAGGACATCCGCATGCCGGTGCAGTTTGAGTGCCCCCATTGCGGCAAAGCGGTGCCTCAAACGCGCGAAAACCGCACCTTGCCCCGGATCGAATGCCCCCATTGTCGCAAGGCGTTTGGGACCCAATGGGCCACGCGCCCGGAGGATCGTGCCTTGCCTCGGGCCATGGTGCTTTCGGAGCGGTTTGAATTCGGGCGCAACTTCTGCAACAAGCTGTGGAACGCAGCACGATTTGTGCTGATGAACTTGTCCGGATACGAGCCTGGGGAAGTCTCTCCCCAGGAGCTGAAGCTGGAAGATCGGTGGTTGCTTTCGCGGCTAGGGCGCGTCACGGAGCAGGTGACCAAGGCCCTGGAACACTATCGGTTTTCAGAAGCGGCTCGGGTGCTGTACGACTTTGCCTGGGACGAGTTCTGTAGCTTCTATCTGGAGATGTCCAAATACCGGCTCAATCATCCCCAGCAACGCCCCCTGGTCCAACGGGTGCTGGTGCATGCCCTGGATGTGCTGATGCGGCTGTTGCATCCGATGATCCCTTATTTGACCGAGGAGGTGTGGCAACAGTTGGCCACACGAGCTGGCCGTCGGGGGCTGTGGCGACCAGAGGAAGCAGCCGAGAGTGTGGTGATTGCCCCCTGGCCTGGGGCTGATCGGTCGTTGTGGGACGAGGAGATAGAGGAACAATTTGCCCAGTTTCAGCAAGTGCTTCGTGCGGTTCGGGAGATTCGTTCCCGGCAGAACATTCCGCCGCGGCGTGAGGTGCCGTTTCGAGTACGCTGTTCAGAGCAGATGGCCCAAATGCTGCGGCCTATGGAACCCTACTTCCAAACCATGGCCCGAGCCACGCCGACTGCCTGGGGACCTGAAGTCACCCCTCCGGTGCCGGGAGCCAGCGTCACGCTTCCCGAAGCCGAGGTGTTCGTGGATCTGGCTGAGCTGATCGATGTGGAAGCCGAATTGGCCCGAAACGAAAAAGAACTGGCCCGACTCCAAAAGCTTATCGCCAGCAAGGAGCGCAAACTGGCCAACGAAGGCTTTTTGAAAAACGCCCCCCCTCAAGTGGTCCAACGCGAACGCGAAACGCTGGCCCAATTGCAAGCTCAACGCCAGGCGGTGGAGGAGTTTTTGCAACAGCTTCGGGCGGTCAAGGGTTGAGGGTTCCCACCGGCCGGTTCTTGCCAATGCCTACGCCGCTTAAGGAGCACCGAAGTGTCGTGGCCTTGGAGTGAGTTTGCTCGCAACCTGGAAGCCGAAACGGCTTTCACGGTGCTGTCTGTGGTGCGCCAGCTTCAGCGCCGGGGAAAAGATGTGATAGAGCTGGAAATCGGCGACAGTCCGTTTCCGACCCCTCGGGCAGCTCAAGAGGCGGCGATAGAAAGCATTCGCACGGGACATCAGCACTATGGGCCTTCGGTGGGCTTGCCAGAGCTTCGGGAAGCAGCAGCGCAGATGGTCCGTCAGGACTTTGGGGTGGAAGCAGAGGCAGAGGAGGTGGTCATCGGG
>JAJRRR010000282.1 GCA_024279285.1 Planctomycetota bacterium | reverse complement strand
GTCCACGGGACTGACGGCTCCTCCCTCGACAGGTGCTGCGACTCGGGCAGCCACCACGATGGCAAAGAATCCACAAACCAGATTTCCCAGGGTGATCAAGGTGGGCAGCACAGCGACCGCTCGGATGCGGCGAGATTTCACGCGTTGGACTCCTTCAAAGCGAACCGGGCCATGGGGGTGCTTCCGGCCCGAACCCACTGCCCCTCCCGCACGAGGAGCTCCAAAGATTCCTCTTGCGGCAGGATCAATTCGGTCCGCGAACCCAACTTTATCATGCCAAACTTCTCTCCCCGTTCAAGCACCTGGCCCGGCCGGACCGCACAGACGATCCGCCGGGCAATCGCTCCGGAAATTTGTCGCACCACCATTCTACGATAAGGCGGTTGGGGGGCTTCTAAAAACAGGCTCATGCTTTCGTTTTCTTCGGCACTTCGGGGGTCCAGGGCGTTGAGAAACTTGCCCGGAGTGTAACGCAAGGCCACGCAACGCATCCTTTCCGGAGAACGGTTCAGATGGACATTGAAAATAGTGAGAAAAATACCGATTTTCACGGCGGGTCCTTCAATCCAGGGGTGGTGGTCCAGGGGTTGAATTTGCACCACTTTTCCGTCAGCCGGAGCAACCACCAGCCCTGGCTCCTGAGGCACCCGACGCGGGGGATCGCGGAAAAAGAACACCACCAAGGCCGCCAAGGCCCAGGGAACCGCTGCCGTCCAAGTCCAAGCTCCCCCCAGCCACCACAACGCGCCTCCCAGACCCAGCAGCGGATAGCCCAACACTTGCACCTCCGCTAGACCCCATCGGGCCAGAGGGAGCTTTTCCCGCCACCGAAACGGATCATCCTGAGGAGCCCAACTGCAGGTGCACAAGTTGCTCACATACTTCAAGTCCCGAGGGTCCAGAATCTCATGCGGAGCACCTTCAGGAGAGCCTTGGCGGAGCTGGGCCATGCGTCGCACATAGCCGGGTCGGAAGTGTTTCAAATACCACCGCCGCCACCGCCCCCAGGCCAGCTCCAGCCGATAAACCCAACCCCCTCCAGGTTGCACACTGCGGATGTTCTCCGGAAGTGGTTCTTCTGGAGCCGGACGGGCAGGACACACCGGAGTGGCCAAACTGTCATCCTTGTCCACGCAGCGGGAATCCATCATGTCGCAAAAAAGCTAGGGAAACTCAGGCCGCCAAGGCACCCATTGCACCGTAGCCGAAACTTGACGCACCTGGGCAAGTTCCTGCGGATTCAGCTTCAATACTATCGGCACACGGTAGTGACGCATGTATAAAAACTCCATGTGCGTATTTACCGCGAAAGCATAAGGGCTCACATAGACATTCAGAACATTTTCCGACCAGTCGTCATAACGCCGTTTCCAATAACTATGGAACTGTTGAGCTACCGTCAAGGGAGTCCTGTTGTGAGCGTAAGAGCTTGCGTAGTTGAAAAAGTCATAGAAAAATCTCGCGCCCTGGCGCCATCTTGCAACACTAAAGATTCCCACTGGCATATCTCCTTCTTTAGAAAAGAAAGTAAATCTCAAGGGAGGTACAATGAAACGACTTGTCTGACGAACTGGGATACCTTGAGAATCTTCAAGTATTATTGATATTCGGAAAACATTCCAAGGTGTACTTTTGGGCTTGATGACCCCAGAGTGTGTGGCAATTTTGTAGGCTTCGAGAGTTTCCCGATATGCGGTTTCGCATCCCTCCAGACTCTCCACAGGGTCCACATCCAGCAAATAGGTGCGCCATCGGAGCGTGGTGTGTCGCTCTACATTAGGCTCACAGAGCCATAGGACCCAGTAGCATTGGGTATTCGGGGCTTTTACCGGAGGACCCAACACGCGGGGGTTTCGTCCCAGGTAAACGCCCTTTTTGCGAATTAGCGGCCGTCCACGAAGCACAATCCGCTTCTTGTCAAGGCGGGTTTTCTCAAGAAGGGACTTGAGATTGTCATAAACAGACCTGTAATACTTCATGTCCATGGAAATGAGCACCGAGATAGAAAGCTCGTGGCGTTTTTCATCGTAATAAGGTTGTTCCTCTACGGTAGCATAAAACCCTCGCATGAGGTCTTGCAGCGAGCTGTTAAGATTTTTGGCCGTAAGCGAGGCGAACTTTTTCCGACGGGCCAGAGTTTGAGAAATATCGTCTCCGCGCAACAAGAAACGGCCTTGTCGGGACTTGTCGGGTTCTAAAGACTTCGGCGAATGGTTTTTTTCAGGAAGTTTGACTTGGCAAATGATGCGCACTTGCACCAGACCGTTGTGGCGTTGGTGGTGAATCAAGGTGGATTGAGTGATATATTTTTCTGATTCTGCAAGCAGTTTTTCCCATTGTTTGAAGTTTCGGGCAATGGTTTCAACTCCATGACGGCGTGTCAGGGCCTGAAGCACCGCTTGACGCCATGCTGCCTGTTGAGCTTCTTGATGCGTGCTCCCAGTCCCTTCCACCAGGAATTGGGACCCAGCGGCTTCTTGGGCAGCCAAGGGGGTGCTCCCGGCGGCGATCATGCCCAGCCACACAGTCGTTAGCCTCGCCCACTTGCCTGCTTGCATAATGGCCCCCGAATTTGCGCTAATGAACGAATCCTACACATCGGGATCATTATAATGCCCCGGTTGGGTTTCACAACGAACTTGGGAGCCAGAGGATGACCAACGCCGAAATTGCGGCCGTGTTTGAGGAAATAGCCGACATATTGGAGTTCCAGGGGGAGAATCCGTTTCGGGTTCGGGCTTATCGCAACGCAGCTCGCACCGTGGGCGAGCTGGCCGAATCGCTGGAAGAAATGGTCCGCCAAGGCAAGGACCTGACTCAACTGCCCGGTATCGGAAAAGATCTGGCTCAGAAAATCCAAACCCTCGTCCAGACCGGCCATCTGGAGCAGTTGGAGAAGCTCCGGGCTCAAGTGCCGGAATCGGTGTTGGAGCTGATGCGCATCCCGGGTTTGGGACCCAAGAAAGCAGCGGCTTTGTACAAACAACTGGGTATTGCCACCTTGGACCAGCTTCGCCAGGCTTGTCAGGAGCACCGAGTGCGCAAGCTCAAAGGGTTTGGAGCCAAGACCGAAGAGGCAATCTTGCACGGTTTGGAAGTGGCTCAAGTGGCCGCCAAGAGGATCCTTTGGGCCGAAGCCGATCAGTTTGCCAGCGAGCTGAAACAACACCTGGCCCAACTCCCTCAAGTGCAACAGGTGGAAGTGGCTGGGAGCTATCGCCGCGGGAAGGAAACGGTGGGTGATCTGGATGTGCTGGTCGTGGCCCGAGGGTCCAAGGCCGTCATGGATCACTTTGGCCGCTTCCCTGCCGTGGCCGAAGTGCTGGCCCGAGGGGAAACCAAAATGTCGGTGCGTCTGACCACCGGACTGCAAGTGGACCTGCGCGTGGTGCCCACCCGAAGCTTTGGTGCCGCCTTGCTCTACTTCACCGGTTCCAAACAGCACAATGTGGTGCTTCGCACTCGGGCCAAGGCGAAGGGGCTGAAGATCAACGAGTACGGTGTTTTTCGCGGAGACCGCTATGTGGCCGGACGCACCGAGGAGGAAGTTTATGCCAGCTTGGGACTCCCCTGGATTCCGCCCGAGTTGCGCGAAGCGCGCTGGGAGTTTGACTGGGCCGACCAGGGAAAGCTGCCTCAGCTCATTGAGCTTCAGGACATTCGGGGCGATCTGCACATGCACACCAACCGCACCGACGGCAAAGCCTCCTTGGAAGAGATGGTCCAGGCGGCCAAGGCCCGAGGGCTCAAATACATCGCCATCACCGACCACTCCAAACGCGTAACCATGGCCCGAGGACTCAACAGCGAACAGTTGCTTCAGCAGTGGGAAGAAATTGACCAACTGCGGCGACGCATCCGGGGCATTCACATCCTCAAAGGCGTAGAAGTGGACATCCTGGAAGGGGGCGGACTAGACATTGACGATCAGACCTTGGCTCAGGCCGACTGGGTGGTAGCCAGCGTGCACTACGGGCAGAACCAGTCTCGGGAGCGGATCACGGGACGCATTCTGGACGCCTTGGCCCATCCGGCTGTATGTGCCATTGCTCATCCTACCGGGCGGCTGTTAGGCCGACGCGAGCCTTATCAGGTGGACATGGAAGCAGTGGTCCAAGCTGCCGCAGAGCGAAACAAGTTCCTGGAGCTGAACGCCAATCCCATGCGGCTGGACTTGAACGAAATCCACTGTGCCTTGGCCCGGCAGCACGGGGTGTTGGTGGTCATTTCCACTGATGCCCACAGCATTGACGGTCTGGGAGTGATGCGTTATGGGGTGATTCAGGCCCGACGCGGAGGACTGGAACCGCAGCATGTTCTCAACACGCGGCCGTGGGGTCAGTTCAAAAAGCTCCTGCAACGGGCCCGAGGCACCCCCTTGAATGTCACCTGACTAGAGCCGCACGCCGCGCCGGGCAGCCAGAATCTGGATCATGGTGCGAAAATAAGGAAAGGGGAAGTTGGCGTTGTAGCGGAGAGCTTTGTACATCAGTGCTAGCACTTCGGTGCGGGAGAAGGGTTTTCCAGGACCTACATGGGGCAGCAATCGGGCGATGAACTGCCGCTCGCTTTCAAACCGCACCCGAAGCCGCTTTTCCAAAATATCCCGAAGTGAGACCCCACTGCTGCCTGGCACCACTTGAGCCCCAAGGGGCCGCGCTGCCAGCAGCCACACGCTTCCCCCCACCAACGCTTGCAACACCGTTCGGCGATCCATGCTTGGGCACTCCTTTTGCCTGGGGCGGCATCCTTTAGCAAACTCCCCACCCGTCAAGCAAGACCAACCCCCTTCCGGCTTGCTGCCAGCTTCCGTTCCTGCGGGGGTGTGATACACTGAGTCGGGCTGGTGCG
This sequence comes from Planctomycetota bacterium, assembly GCA_024279285.1. GTDB lineage: Bacteria > Planctomycetota > Planctomycetia > Pirellulales > S012-138 > S012-138. Next base: position 7,724 of record JAJRRR010000282.1, on the reverse strand, counting down.
ATGCGATTCGGAACTCTGCTTGCCGGATTCCAAGGAGACCGATCATGGCCGAGAAGAAGGTATTGATGCTGGTGGGGGATTTTGTGGAAGACTACGAAGTGATGGTTCCCTTCCAGGTGTTGCAAACGGTGGAAGTGGGCTGTGATGTAGTTTGCCCGGGCAAGAAAGCCGGCGAGGTGGTGGCCACCAGCGTGCACGACTTTGAAGGGCATCAAACCTACACGGAAAAACCCGGCCACAACTTCCGACTCAACGCCACCTTTGACGAGGTAAATCCGGAGAGCTATCAAGGGCTGATCGTGCCTGGGGGCCGGGCTCCGGAGTATCTGAGGCTTAACCCGCGCGTGTTGGACCTGGTGCGGCATTTTGCAGGGGGCGGAAAGGCCCTGGGAGCCATTTGCCACGGGGTGCAGGTGCTCACCGCGGCGGATGTGATCCGAGGGCGCGAAGTGACCGCCTATCCGGCCGTGCGGCCCGAGGTGGAACTGGCCGGAGGGCGTTGGGTGGAACCTAGCCCTGGGCTGGACAACGCCCATGTGGACGGCCATCTGGTCACGGCCCCAGCCTGGCCCGCCCAAGGGGCTTTCATGAAAGCCTTCTTGCAGGTGCTGCAAGTGCCAGCGAGTGTCTAAAAACGATCCCCCAAGGCTTCTTTCCTGCTCTTGCGCACGCTGCGCTGCAGGTCACCGGAGAGCTGCCGGTTCGGATGGGTGAGCCATTTGTGATCCCGCCGTGGTATCAGCGGCGTTTTGTACTTGCCCTCAACGGAACCGGTGTGTCCTGCTGGCTTAGGCTTATTCCCTGCGGTTGTTGGCACCTAGAAGGTCCAAGTCAATCCGGCAAAGCCACCGTGGAGGAGCAGGTGGCCGTTGGAGTCAATCTGGCGGATGAGGTCCACATCGTCCATCACATGCAGAGGCATCTGATCGGTGGTCAAGGCCACGCCGCTGACGGCCACCAGGCGGTAGCCGATCCAAAGGCTCAGGTTGGGGTTGATCCACCAGGCAGCCCCCACATCCAGTTGAGCTAAAGCGGCAAAGTCCCCTTTGTTGGAACGAACATCCAGGGCCGAGAGGCCGTCGCCGGAGTAGATCCGATATTTGAGCGTCATGTGGTTGGAGTAAATCCCCACCCGAGGAGCCACAAACACTCCCAAGTGACGCCAGAAGTAATACTCCAGCATGCAGCCCACCTGGGCACCGATAAGGTTGTTGCTTACATCAATGTCTAGGTAGATTTCGTTGGCCGGATCCGTGCCGAAGGTGGTGGCGGTGTCGGCCGAGGCGTAAAGGAAATCTTCGTCAAAACGGAACCATCGGGCTCCCACCTGATAGCTGAAAAACAAGGGGGAACAAGGCTTAACCGGCCAGCGGTTGTGGACAAAGTTCAGCTCCACATTGTGAAACTCGCTGCGTAGGGCCAGCTTGTGGGCCAAGGCGTAGTCATACCAATCGGTCACCGGAGTTCCGCTCAAACTCAGCGACAAAAAGTCCAGCGTGGTGCCCAACTGACCTGTCGGATCTTGGACCACCACCTGCTCGTTCATCGGTTCCAAAGTCCAATAGGTGAGAAGCGCCCACCAGTTGGCCCCCAACCGGTGTCCCAAAGTGGCCTCAATGCCGCCTTCGTAGTCAGCTTCCACATCTGCGGTGGTCAGCACGCGCTGGGAGGGATTAAGAAGGCTGCAACTGAACCACAGTTCGTCGTTGTAGTCTCGGGCCATGACCAGCCCCCCCACCTGAAACCACCAGCGCTGGCCCGGATCGCACATTCCAGCAAAACAATCCAAGGCAGGCTCTTGCGCAGTGGGTTGAGGCACCGTTTCCACTTCCCCCGTTCCCTTTTCCAAAGGAGCGCCGAGCTGGGGCAAGGGAGTGGTGACTGAGGTCGGAGCAGGTGGCACAGCCAAACTAGAAGGGGCGGTCAGTGAGGCGGGCATCCCGTAGGGAGTTCCATAATACCCCTGCGCCCAACTTCCTTCAGGGATCACCACCCAGAGGGCCAGCGCCAGCACCCAACCTGAGGCTCTCATCGCGCAGCTCCTGCACATGGGGAAGGGCATTTGGACACGCTGTCTGCCCTGGTTTTTGAGTCGTCCAAGGGGCCAATTCAAAACAGCTATTTTGGCCATCTCTCCCACAACCCCAAAAACACCTACTCCCCCAACTCGTACAGCCCCTTCAGGCTGCATGTGTGGCAGTTTCGTTTTCTTGGGCAGAGCCATGCAAATCCCGCACGGATACTACGGCTGCACAAGCTGCAAAACCCTGAGAAAACGCAACACGCTTCGGGGCCAGTTTTCCCCGGGGGGTCGTTTGTGCCGAAAAATCCAAAAAGAGCGGTTCGTCCACTGATGTCTGCTCAAACAAGGAGGACCGGAGTGAAGATTGGACAGTGGTGGAGAAGGGTTCGGGTGGCTTGGGGCCAGCGTCGGGCTTGGCGTCGCTTGTGCACCAATTTGCAACACCATCGGCCTCTCCACCTTTTGGAACTGACCTTGAGCGACTTGTCACGCACCCAACTTTTGTTGCAGCAGGCCCTGCAAGCCGCTGCCGGGGAAATCCACTACACGCTGGTGGATTTGTTTGACCTGCGAAGAAACGAGCCTATGGCGTTGAAGGAAGTGTTTGCTCAGCTCCAACGCCCGGGAGTGCAAGTGCACCTGGTGCCTGGCCCTTGCAACCAGGCTCTGCGCCGTTTGGCCCTCCAAGGGATCCAAGTTCAATGGGTGCTGATCAACTTTACTCCGGAGGAGCAGCTTGCTTGGGAGAATTTGCTTCCGCCCCTGTTGGCTCCGGGTGCTCAGGTATGGGTGGAGCATCACTGTGAATCCAAAGGAGTGCACTTCCTGCCTTGGCAACCGGACCAGACAGTCCAAACCCAAGCAGCTTAAACACCACTCCCTTTTGGTCCGGGAGCCCACTGGCCCGGTGTTGTCTTTTCCACAGGCAGGGTCTTACACTGGGCTTGGTTTCAGCAAGTGCTCCTAGCAAGGGGGAGTGGGATCAAGATGAATCACTTGGACCAATCTCCGGTGCGGATCGGGATCGTGACAGCCTCGGATCGGGCCAGCCAAGGCCAGTACGAAGACCGAAGCGGTCCGGCCATTGTGGAGTATCTGAACGAAGTGCTGGCCGTGCCCTGGGAACCTCTGCGACGCATCGTCCCGGACGAACTGTCCGTGCTCAAACAAACCCTGATTGAACTGTGCGACCAACAAGGGTGCTCGCTGGTGGTGACCACCGGGGGCACCGGGCCTGCTCCTCGGGACATCACGCCTGAGGCCACCGAGCAAGTCTGTCAGAAGCTCCTGCCCGGATTCGGAGAGCTGATGCGCAAAGTTTCCCTGGAAAAAGTGCCCACGGCCATTCTCTCCCGCCAAACTGCCGGCGTGCGCGGCAGCACCTTGATCGTGAATCTGCCAGGGCAACCTCGGGCCATTCGGGAATGCCTGGATGCGGTGTTTCCGGCTATCCCTTACTGCATTGAACTGATCGGAGGTCCCTTCCTCCACACCCGACCGGAGCGACTCGTGGCCTACCGCCCTCCCAAGTAGCCTCAACTTCTTCCCAGTGCAGGGGTGGGCACGGCCGGACCGAAGCCAAAGGGTTGGGGAAAAGGAGCATGGCTTTTTGTCGGGCGGATGAGCCAAGTGCCCCCAGGGCATGGACGCACCCGGCACACGCCAAAACTCAAGCCAACCCCACTTCCCAGCCTGGCAACTTGCGATTCTGCAATTGGAGAGCCGGGAAGCGGCTTGTATGATGGGAACGAGTCTTTCCACAAACCCTTCTATCCTCAAGCCTGAAAGTGCCTATGTGCCGTTGGAAACTGTGGAGTGTGGTAGCAAGTGCTGCGGTGGTGATCGGGTCCACGGCCTTGTCGGCTTGGGCCCAGGTGAAGCTGGACGCTCAGTGGATTTGGGCCCCGGGTGAAAACCCCCGTCAGCAAGCCCCCGCGGGAAAAGTGTGGTTTCGCCGGGTGGTTTATATGTCGGGCCCATGCACCGGCGAGGCCTTTGTGGCCTGCGATGACCACTTTGTCCTTTGGGTCAACGGCCGTCGGGTAGGTGAAGGGGGAGGCCAACGGGGCTATCATTTCAACCTCAACGGCATCGTCCACCGAGGACGCAATGTGATTGCCGTGGAGGCCGAAAACCGCGGCGGTCCGGCAGGGTTGTTCGTCGATGGGGTGATCCGCCATCAAGGAGGGCAAGAAGTCCCCTTTGACACCGGTTCCCAGTGGCGCTGCATCCGATCCAAACCGCCGCAGGGGTGGCTCTTGGCCTCATTTGACGATTCCGCTTGGGAGCCGGTGCAAGTGCTGGGTCGTCATGAACAAACTCCCTGGCGCGACATACGCTTTCCCACGGGCTACTTGGAGCGTTTTTCTTTGCCGCCGGGGTTTCGGGTCGTGCAGGTGGCTGAGCATGAGCTGACCGGTTCGCTGGTGTGTATGACTTGGGGGACTCGTGGCCACTTGCTCGTCTCCGTGGAACGCGGCCCTGTGCTTTCCCTGGCCGACACCGACGGAGACGGCCGCTACGATCACAAGGTCGTCTTCACCAACCAAGTGCGAAACTGCCAAGGACTGTGTCTGGTGGGCGATGTGCTGTATGCGGTGGGTCAAGGACCGCAGGGCACGGGGGTTTATCGTCTGCCGGATCGGGATCAGGACCAGCGGGCCGAGGAGGTCCAACTGGTGCTCAAACACCGTGGTGGGATGGGAGAGCACGGGCCGCACGATGTAATCTGGGGACCCGACGGATGGCTTTATCACAACCTGGGTAACCACGCCTGGGTGCCCAAAGAGCCAGAGCCTACAAGCGCCGTGCTCTGCACCTATGAAGGCGATCTGCTTCGTCCCCGATTTGAAGATGCCCGAGGACACGCCCGAGGAATCCGCGTGCCCGGGGGAACCATCTGGCGGTTCACTCCTCAGGGAAAACGCTGGTTCCAGGAAGTGGTCGGTTTTCGGAACCACTACGACATCGCGTTTAACCAATGGGGGCACCTGTTCACCTTTGACAGTGATATGGAGTGGGATGTGGGCCTGCCGTGGTATCGACCGGTTCGGGTGTGCCACTGCGTGCCTGGGGCAGAGTTCGGCTGGCGAAGCGGAGCGGCCAAATGGCCCCCTTACTACCTGGACTCCCTCCCTGCAAGTGTGGACATCGGCCGTGGCTCGCCCACCGGAGTGGTCTTCTACGAACACACGCTGTTTCCCCAAAAGTATCATGGGGCGTTTTTGATTTGCGACTGGTCGATGGGCCGGATCATCGCCGTGTTTCTCAATCCTCAGGGGGCCACCTTCTCCGGAAGCTGGGAAACGCTGGTGGCAGGCAACCCGTTGAATGTGTCCGACATTGAAGTGGACCGCGACGGCACGGTGCTGTTTTGCACCGGGGGGCGAGGTACCCGAGGCGGGATTTATCGCCTGGTGTTTGGTCGCCCGCAGCCCTGTCCGGTTCCACAATCGGTGGAGCAACTTCTGGCCACTCCTCAGCCTCAAGCGGCTTGGCATCGCCAAATGGCCGCAGAGTTGAAAAACAAACTAGGCGCACAATGGGCCAAGCAGTTGGAACATTTTGCCCGAACCGGCTCCGCCCAACAGCGAGTGCGAGCCTTGGCCTACCTGAGCCAATTGGGCCCCAAGCCCTCCGTGGAGTTGCTGGCCGAAGTGGCCACCACCGGGCCCACCCAGTCCCGACAGTTTGCCTTGTGGCTCTTGGGCGACCATCCCGGGCAGAGAACTGCCAAGGTGCTTCGGGCCGCCTTGGAAGAAAAAGATCCGGTTCTGGTGCGTCGGGCGTTGGAGGCTTACCTGCGTAGCGGGCTGGAGCCGCCATTGGAGACGGTGATCGCGCTACTGGAGCACGAGGATCGCTTTGTGCGGTTTGCTGCCGCTCGGGTCCTGGGCCGTGTACATCCGAAGCGATGGCAACACTTGGTCACCAACGCCACCCAAGCCAGCCATCGTTTTACTCATGCCGCCGTGGCCTTGTTCCGCTTGGGCAAGCTGCCGGCGGATCAAGCGGTCCAGGGAGCTATGCATCTTCCCAAGTCCAGCTCTCCTGAGTTGGTGCTGGAGACGGTGCGCGTGGCCCAACTGGCCGTGTTGACCGGAATCGCTGATCCTCAGGTACGCAAGCGCCTCGCCCAAAGAGCGGTGTTTGGTTTCCGATTGGCTCGGGACTCCAAGCAACTGGCCCAATGGGGCTTTTCGGCCCAGGAGCAACAGTGGGTACGGCGTGAATTTGCCCGATTGGCTGCTGCTTTGGACGCTCCCGGGATGGCAGATGCGCTGATTGAGGCTCTGCAACAAGAACCGGATCATCAGCAACAGATTCACTATGTCCTGTGTCTGGCTTATGTGCGAAGTGGGTGGAAGACCCAACACTTTGACCGACTCCTGGATTGGTACGAGCAGACGCAGGGTTGGGAAGGGGGCCATTCGATGCAACCCTATCTGGCCAATCTGGTAGCCCAAGCCTTGCAAAACGCTACCCCTGAGCAACGCAAAGCCCTGCTTCTGGCTTGGCGGCGTCGTCCCTGGGCCACGGGGCTTTTGCTTCGGCGAAGCCGCGTGGAGCAGATCGCCGATCTGGATCAAGTGCTGGATCGGATGATCCTGGAGTTGGAGCGGATGCCTCGGCCTTCGGAGGCCATGCGCGAGGTGTTGGAAGCTGCCATAGGAGCCTTGGGCCGAAGCGGCTCTCCGGCGGCCAAAGCGGTGCTACGCAAACTCATCCCGCGCCATGCCGACTACCGACAGCAGTTGATCCGAGCTTTGGCTCAACATCCCCATCCGGACGATTTTCCCTTGCTGGTGCAATCCCTGCGCACAAGCAACCCAGCCACTTTGCAGCTGGTGCTTCAAGCGCTGCTGAAGCTGCCCACCGTGCCCCAGGAGGCCGAACCCTACCGGGCGGTGATCGTGGCCGGATTGCGATTGGGCGAAGCGGGAGGTCGGGCAGCCGTGTCGGTGCTGGCCCGATGGACCAAGCTCCCCCCGCCAGGAGCCGTCCCCGTGCGACAAGCCCTGGCTCAGTATCAAAAGTGGTATGCCAAGCAGTTCCCCCAAGCTCTGCCTGCTCAGTTGCCCCAAGTGGACCCCAATCGCTCCAAGTACACTCTGGAGCAATTGCTGGACTTGCTTCGCCATCGCCAGGGGGACGCCAAGCGAGGGCAGGTGGTGTTTGAAAAAGCCAACTGTGTGAAATGCCATCGGTTTGGCAACCAGGGAGCTTCGGTCGGTCCGGACCTCTCGGCGGTACGAAGGCGATTCACGCAACGGGAGATTCTGGAGTCCATTCTGTTCCCCTCGGCAGTGATTTCGGATCAGTATCGCTCGGTGACGGTGGTCACGGACGAGGGTCAGGTGTTCACCGGGCTGCGACTTGCCCAGGGAGGGCCAGATCGGATTGTGCTGCTGTTGCCGGATGCCACCAAGATTGAGATTCCCCGCGACTCGGTGGAGCAAATTGCCCCTGCTCGAGTGTCGGTCATGCCCGAAGGGTTGCTCAATTCCCTTTCGCCGCAGGAAATCGTGGACTTGTTCGCATTCCTGGAAACGAGCCGCTTTGCTTCTGTCAGTGAAGGCTCTGCAGGAGGACAGCAATAAACCAATCCGGTGGGAAGGAGTCCCAAGAGAAAATTGGCTCTAGGGGCTGGCGGCAGCTTCTTGCTGGCCCAGAGCTTCCACCAGCTCCTCCTCAGGAGTTT
>JAJRRR010000281.1 GCA_024279285.1 Planctomycetota bacterium | reverse complement strand
GGCATAGGCCTTCTTTTGGGCTTCCAAAGCCGCCTGAAGAAGCAGCTCAAGGGGAACCACGGCCACTCTCCTGAGCGGGGGACAAGGGGCTTGGGCCTCTTTCGGCAAATGTGATCATGGGCACCTTGGCCGGTGGCACCTCGCCAAAGCGGAACGCAGCCAACAGCTCGTCCTGGACCTGGTGGAACTTTTCTTCAGGAGCAAACACCCGCAGCAGAGGGTCTCCGGCGTGGACCCATTGCCCGGGACGCACGCGCATCTCCAGTCCCACGCTGGGATCAATCTTCTGCCCCAACTTCGTGCGGCCGCCTCCGAGCCGAACCACCACTTGGCCCAGCACCTGAGTCTCCACCTGAACCAGATAGCCTTCCTGGGTGGAGTGGAGCTGATGCACGGGGGCCACGGGCAAGGGGGCTTCCAGGTTGCCGCCTTGGGCTCGGACCATTCGGGCAAAGCACTCATAGCCTTGACCCGATTGCAGGGCGCGTCGCAGTTGAGCCTGAGCCTGTTGGTGATCCGGCGCCATACCCACGCCCACCATTAGCTCCGCTCCCAAGTGCAACACCACCTGGACCAGATCCGGTGGGCCTCCGGCCCGAAGGGTCTCCAGGGCTTCAATCACTTCCAGCGAGTTGCCCACTTTTTGGCCCAAGGGCTGGTTCATGTTGGTCACCAAGGCCACGGCGGGCAGATGGCACCGTTGGGCCAGTTGGACGAGGTATCGGGCCAGTTGGCGAGCTTGAGGCAAAGAGCGCATCAGGGCTCCCGTGCCCCATTTCACATCCAATACGAGCATGTCCAGTTGTTCGGCCAGCTTTTTGCTCAAGATGCTGGCGGCAATCAGGGGGAAAGACTCCACGGTGGCGGTGGCGTCGCGTAGAGCGTAGAGCTTGCGATCTGCCGGGACTAGCTCTGGTGATTGAGCCGCGATCACGCAGCCCACCTCTTGCACGATCCGCACGATGCGATCCAGGGGCAGCTCGGTGGTGAGCCCGGGCACCGATTCCAGCTTGTCCAGCGTTCCGCCCGTAAAACCCAGCCCTCGGCCGGAGATCATCGGCACCTCCAGCCCACAGGAAGCAAGCAAAGGGGCCAACACAAGCGAGACTTTGTCTCCCACTCCCCCGGTGGAGTGTTTGTCCACCCGGGGTTTGTCCGAACCGGAGCGTGGGATGCGTGTCCCGGAACGGAGCATGGCCAGCGTGAGTGCCCGAGCCTCCTCCCAAGAAAGTCCCCGGATGAAAGCCGCCATGGTCCAGGCGGCCATTTGATACTCCGGCACTTGGTCCTGGGCATAGGCGGCAACCAGCTGCTCAATTTCCTGGGGGGACATGGTGCCGCCGTCCCGTTTGGTCCGAATCCATTCCAAAATCCCAGCAGCGTCCACCGTTTGCTCACTCACGCGGCACTCTCCTGCCAAAAGGGCCAAGGAGCTGTTGGATGCGTTTGTAGCGGAAAAAGCTAGTCGGGAAAACTTTTTTCGGCTCGTTGGAGCACCTCGGGCACCAGCAGGTTTTGCAGCAACAGGGCCAGGCGGGAAGCGGCTTGGGCCGACTGGTGGAGGATGTGCTGATGAGAAGTTTGCCGCAGGGCATCGGGCAAGCCCAGGTTTCCCACCACCGCAAAGCCCAACACCGGCAGGCGGCACTGAGCCGCCGCAATCACCTCCGGCACCGTGGACATGCCCACCACATCTCCCCCAATGCGACGCAGGAAACGATATTCAGCCCGAGTTTCCAAGTTAGGGCCCCGCATGGCTACATAGACCGCCGGGGCAAGCGGGAGGTTCAGTCTTCGGGCCACACGCAGGGCCTGCTGCACACCCCAGTGCCAAAACGGCTCGTGCATCGACGGAAACACCTGGCCCATGCTCGGATGGTTCAAACCCACCAGGGGACTGGTGCCTTGAAGGTTGATGTAGTCGGTCAGCACCACCAGTTGGCCTTCACTCAACAGGGGGTTGAGCCCTCCTACGGCACTTACAACCACCAGGAGCCGACATCCCCAACGGCGCATCACCCACACCGGCAGAGCGAGTTTCCAGGCGGGATGACCCTCGTACAGGTGGATTCTTCCCTGAAAAGCCACTGCAGGAATGGGGCCCAAGTGGCCGCATACTACCTGTCCCGGATGCCCTGGCACCTCTGGAGCTGCTAACCCGGGGATTTGTTCAAAGGGGATCGCCTGTTGGATTCCCATGAGCTTGGCCACCGGAGCCAGTCCCGAGCCGAGGATCAGCCCCAGCTTGGGCCGCTGCGGCCACCTGGTGGCCAGGGCTTGCGTGGCTTCGGCTATCAGCTTTTGGACCTTTTGGCACAGGCTTTCCACGGCGTTGGGCTCCTGGGCCGAGTGCAAACCGGGACGCAACGGGTGCCAATTTCCCGCTGGCAGTGTGGCGCGCGGGCAAGAAGTTAGCAAGCACGCGGCAAGCAGTCATTGGGTTCTGGGCAAGCAGGGGGTTAGGATAAAAGCTCATGGAGCCCCCAACCGCAAGGAGTTCGGGCGGTGAAAATCACCCATGTGGAAACCTATCCGGTGCGGGTGCCGCTCAAACCGGTGCGGCAGATGCGTTCCAGTTTGGGTCAGCATCGGGTTTCGGAGTTCCTGCTGGTTCGGATCGGAACCGATCAAGGCATAGAGGGAGTGGGCGAGGCAACCACCACGCCCAACTGGAGCGGCGAGACTTGCTGGACGGCTCAGGCCATCATTCGGCACGAGTTGGCTCCGCTGCTGTTGGGCCAGGACCCTCGGGAAGTGGAATCCCTGCTGGCCCGAATGAACCGGGTCTGTGTGGGCAACCCCTTTGCCAAGGCTGCGTTGGAAATGGCCCTTTGGGACATAGTGGGCAAGGAGTCGGGCAAGCCGGTGTGTGAGCTGTTAAATCCCCAGGTGGTACGCCGAAGGTTTCGCTGCCGGTTTTCCTTGGGGGCTTATCCTCCCCAGCGTGCCGCCCAAGTGGCCCTGGAACGCGTGCAAGCCGGATTTGACACCATCAAGATCAAAGTGGGCACCGGGCCCGAAGACCTCCCGCGAGTCCAAGCAGTGAGAGAGGCGGTGGGCTCGGAGATCACCTTGACCGTGGACGCCAACGGCGGCTGGGAGCTGGAACAAGCCCTGAAAATGCTTCCCCGGCTTCAGGAGTTGGGCGTACAGTTGATCGAACAGCCCACCCCTCGCGGGGAAGATTTCGCCATGCACGCCTTGCGCCAAGTGGCCCAAGTGCCCATCATGGCCGACGAAAGTTGCTTCACACTCACCGACGCTCAGCGACTGTTGCAATGGGAGTGCTGCGATGTGCTGAGTGTTTATCCTGGGAAAAACGGAGGTCTGATCCCGGCTCTGCAAATCGCTACCTTGGCTGCCCAGCACGAGGTCCCCTGTAGCGTGGGCTCCAATCTGGAGCTGGATGTGGCCACCGCGGCCATGGCCCATCTGGTCGCCGCATGTCCTAATCTTCAAGTGGAGCGTTTTCCCGGCGATGTGCTGGGGCCGGAATATCATGAGTTCCCCGTGGTTCATAATCCGGTTCACATTCAGGGGCCTTGGGTCCAAGTGCCCCAAGGGCCAGGGTTGGGAGTGGAGGTGGATTGGGCCACAGTGCGAGCCAACCTGATCTCTCCCCCCTGAGGCGGCGCAAAGGAGCCTTTACACTCCAGGGAAGCAGAGCCTTGCGTTTTTGGAGCTTTTGCTTGCAGCTTTTCCCGGCTCAACCTAAAAAGAAACCAAGCTACACTTGTGCGACCCGGATGTGCACGAGTTCGGCTATGCGTTGCCTTTCCAGAACACTGGCGGTGGTCTTTTACCTGGGGACTGTGGCAGCGGCAGTTGTCACGCCCACCTCGGCCCTGGCCCAACCGCAGCGCCCCGTGGATGCCGATCTGCTGTTGGAAAACGGCACCATCGTGGACGGGAGCGGTCAGAAGGCCTATCGGGGTCATGTGGCCATTCGGGGGCAAAAGATCGTGGCCGTGGGGCAGTTCCCCCTGGGGCAAGTACGCAAACGCATGGATTGCTCCGGTTTGGTCATCGCTCCCGGTTTTATCGATCTACACAATCACAGCGATTTTTCCATCCTGGAAAAGCCTTCCCATCAGGCCGCCAACTATCTGACCCAAGGCTGCACCACCATCGTCACTGGAAACTGCGGCAGTGGCCAGTTTCCCGTGGGAGAATATCTCAACCGTATAGAACGCCAAGGGGCCGGAGTGAATGTGGCCCATTTGATCCCTCACGGAACGATACGAGCTCGGGTGATGGGCACCGTGCGCCGAGAGGCCAACCCCGAGGAACTTCGTCGCATGGGCCAGCTTGTAGAACAGGGAATGCAAGAAGGGGCTTGGGGCATCTCCACCGGATTGATCTATGTGCCGGGAGCTTATGCCGACACCAAAGAGCTGGTCTATCTGGCCTGCATCGTGGCTCGCTACGGGGGAATCTATGCCTCCCACATCCGCAACGAATCGGCCACTTTGCTGGATGCGGTGGAGGAAGCGTTGGAAGTGGGCCGTCGGGCCCAGGTCCGGGTGCACATTTCGCATTTCAAGGTGATGGGCCGACCCTACTGGGGCTCGGTTCGCATTGCGGCTGCTCGCATTGAACAAGCACGCCGCCATGGGCTGAGGGTCACCGCTGACCAGTATCCTTACATTGCCTCCTCCACCAGTTTGTCGGCCATGTTGCTGCCCAGTTCCTTGCGCGAGGGAGGCACGGCGGCTTTGAGCCGACGGCTCAAAGACCCGATGATCCGCGAAAAGGCCCGGCTGCTGATCATCCAAGCTCTGAAGCTTCGGGATCGGATTCAGATTGCCAGCTACGAACCTCGTCCCCAGTGGGCTGGAAAAACCCTGCGTCAGATTGCCCAGCAGCTAGGCCGGGAGCCGGAGGAGGTGGCTTTGGAGATTTTCCAAAACGGCGATGCCGCCGCAGTGAACTTCGGCATGAGCGAGCAGGATGTGCGCTGGGTGATGCAGTTGCCGTGGGTAGCCACGGCTTCCGACGGCAAAGCCCGAGTCCCTCGGCCCACCAAGCCCCATCCCCGGTCCTACGGCACCTTCGCCCGAAAAATCGGCTACTACTGCCTGCGCGAAAAAGTGCTTCCGCTGGAGCAGGCAGTGCGCAGTTGCAGTGGCCTTCCGG
>JAJRRR010000280.1 GCA_024279285.1 Planctomycetota bacterium | reverse complement strand
GTCGTTGGGCTTTGATTTGGCGTCGTTTTTCGGCCACTCGTTCCAGGGTGCGTTGGGAAGGGAGTTTAATGTCCCAGGCCAGCCCTACCCAGGACAAAATGCGGATAAACCAATAGCTCAAGTCCACTTCCCACCACCGCAACCCGTGCCGAGCCGAGGTGGGAAAAGCATGATGCGTGTTGTGCCATCCCTCGCCCAATGCCAGAAAACCAAACAGCAGGTTGTTGCGGCTCTGGTCGTTCCAAGTGTGGGGTTGCGATCCCCACAGGTGACAGACCGAATTGACCGACCAGGTGACATGGTGTACCAGGAACACCCGGGCCAGTCCGGCCCAAAGAAACGCACGCCAGAATCCCACCCAGCTTCGGGTGACCAGACCACCGATCAATCCTGGCACTACCAATCCTAAGGCAACCCAAAGAGGGAACAGATAGCTGATCCACCGCAAAGTGGTGGAGCGGTAAATGTCCTTGGCATAAAGCAAGGTATCCGCTTCCGAAGGGTGGAAAAGCCAGCCCAGATGGGCATGCCAGAACCCTCGGATGCGCCCCCAAATGCCTCGTCCAGAGTGGTGGGGGGTGTGGGGATCTTCGGGCGTGTCGCTGTAACGATGATGCCGCCGGTGCACTGCCACCCAGGTCAGCAACGGCCCTTGCACGGCCCTGGAGCCCAAAATGGCCAGCAAAGCCTTGACCGGAAGATAAGTTTCAAACGACCGATGGGTAAACAAGCGGTGAAACCCAACCGTAATCCCCAAGGCCGTGGCCAGATAAAAGCCCAACAGGAGCCAGAAATCCAGCCAGGTGAATCCCCAGCCCCATACACTCGCCACAGCCACAATCAGTCCTACAAACGGCACAATCACTCCTGCGGCCACCAGAAGCTGAGTGCTCAATGGGGCACGCGCAGGTGCAGGAGACGGAGAAGGCTCGGAAGGAGTTTGGGTTGACATGGTTTCCCTTTCCCAAACTTTTAGACGCTCTCACTTACATAGAATCGCTCTGGCAGGGCAAAATTATCACACTTCTTTGCCACGGTCTAGGTATCCTAAGGCAGCAGCAGATCCAAAACAAGACTCTTTTGTCGCTTTTTGATCAAAACCACATAAGACAGAAATATTTGTGTCAAATCAAAACATCCCTGCTGATTGGACAATTGGGTCAGGACTTGTGGTGTTGTTCCCACCGGCGGTGGCACAATTGGAGCACTTCCAGGGCCACATCTACTTGGAGGGTTTGGGCCAGGGCTTGCCATCCCGGCACAGCGTTCACTTCCAGCACGAACCATTGGCCTTGGGCCGAACAAGCTAGATCCACCCCGGCTACCCAGGCACCGATGGCTTGGGCGGCTCGTTGGGCCAGATGGAGCACTTCCGCCGGAGGATGGGGCCAGGGTTCCATGCGTCCCCCTTGGGCCACATTCGCGCACCACCCCTTTTGCGCAAATCGCCGCACACAAAGGCACTTCTCGCCAATCACCAGCACTCGGGCATCCCAGCCCGGGTGGTCCACATACTCTTGCAAGTAAAACACAACCTGATGTTGTTCCAAAAGTCGGAAAACGCGATAAGCCACCCCTGGGTCTTCAAGCAGCGTCAGCCCCCGTCCTTGGGAACCAAACAAAGGCTTCAGCACTACGGGCAGTCCCAACTCCTCCACCGCTTGCATGGCATCTTCGGCCCTTTGGCCCAACCAGGTACGAGGCACAGGCACTCCTTGCCGCTGTAACACCCAGGTGCAAGCCCCTTTGTCAATGGCCAGCTCCAATGCCCGAGGGGGGTTTACCACGATCGTCCCTCGGGCCTGAAGTTCATGAAGCAGATTGAGCCGAAAGACCACCTGTTCCAGCGAGCCAGGGGGCATGGCCCGGACCACAATGGCCTGAGCCTCTAACAACTCGGCGGATCCGCTACGCACTTTCCATCCCGAACAGTCTACCAAAGCCTCCAGGTGCGAAAACGGCGCACAGCAAAGCTCCCACCGCCCCCGAGCCGCCCTCTGCAAGTCCCGTGCGTACCAACTCTGCACCGACCCCAGGACGAGGATTCTCAAGGGAAATCTCCTCAAAATGGAAAAACGCTACAAATAAGAAATGTACCAGAACCTACAAGAGCGGTTCCAAGTCCAACTTTAGGAATCAAGAGAAGAGTTCTTTTTCGACATACTTCATATATTTGTTAGCGTAGAACAAGTCCGGCGGATTGGAGACTGCCCTGACTCGAATCTTAAAATCAGGATTGTCGGGATCTTGGGCGTTAAACAGGATGAACCCTAAGCCAAACACCATACAAAGTGCGTCCAGTCTGGCAATATCTTCTTGAGCGGCACTTTCTGGGATGACGAGATATACTTTGTGACTGAACAAACGGTAGGAGCACGCTTGACCGAAAGCAATGATTAGTTGTCCGGAATCAATTTTTATTTCTGCAGATACGATTTCGGTCGGAGCTTTGATAATGTCGCTTCTCCTGGACTCTCGTTTTCCTAGGACATCAGGTGTACCCCACTTGTCTCTAAAACGGTGGCCACCCAAGGGAATGGCATGAGTGCATTCCTCTATTTCGTTGACTAGCCAATCCGCGAAACTTTGATAGAAAGCCTCTTCAGGGACTTTAGACCTTTGATCAGATGCCTGGGGTTGAAGGTCTTCAGCTTCGTACTTTGTTGAACGGAAGAGCCCTCTTGCGGGTTTGTAGATTTTTTCAGGATACCTCGTATGGAGATTCCATATTGTTCCGTAAATAGTGCCTATTGGAATTTCCGGAAATATTTCTTTCAGTATTTTTGATAGTTCTGAGTACTTGTATCCTTCTGGACGGCTTTCCAATAGCTCCAGAGCTTTCTTTGTGATACGGTCTCTGCGTGTAGGCATTGACTATCCCCTGACTTGCGAGGCCTACATGGCCAAACCAGATTCTAGCTGCTTTTCCAGATAAGCTAGATCAGATTGAGCGTTTTGACAAGAGTTACTTCTGCATGAAAATGATGAGACTAACTGCTACTGCACTTCCGGAGGAAGCAAGTCCATGTGTTTCATGCCGAAGTTGCCGATGGGCACTTCGGGAGGTCGCTTGATCAGAACATCACGCAGGATGAAGTCGTCGGGGAAGGGTTCATCGTAGCGCTTGAGTACATCTTCGTAGCGGCGGATGTGGGCGATCAGGTCGTCCAGCAGACCGGGGTCCTCCATCAAGAGTTCGTATTTGTCCAGAACTTCACGCCAAGCGGCAAAGGCTGCTTCATAAGATTCCCTCGCCGTAATGGGGTCTTTTTGGTAGTCGAGATATGCCTGGTAGAGAAGTTCCCGAGCTTTCAGACCGATTGAGCTGCGCTCGGCCTGGCACCGCTGTTCCCAGTACTCATAATTGACGATGCTTCGTGCAGTGCGGACTTCCCGGATTTTCTCTTGCACGGCAAGCAATTGGTCCCGAAGTTTTAAGGCCTCCTGTTTAACAGGTTCCGGAGCGTGTTCGGCCAATTCATAAGGGGTCACAAGCAGCCGGAGTTCCAGACTCCGTCGCTGGAGTTTTTCGGATTCATTCAGTTGTTCTATTGGAGTAGTCACAATTCGCCTTTGATCTTCTGGGAGCTGCTGGATTTTTTGTTGACGAACTTTTTCACGCACTCCTTGAGTAAGAGATTCTATTTTTTGAACAAGTTGCTTTTGTTCTTCCAATAGTTGGTCCAGTTCCAAGATGTAAACCGGGTGCCCGGAGGGAGTGACGAATCGTCGGATTCCGAATCCAATGTCACGACGATCCAATTGGGCGGAGCGTCGGCCGTAGGTCCAAGCGTCGTGGGCCAGCTCCCATTCGTTGCGAGCAGTGTTACCAAAGGTCCCTTCTTCTTCCAGCGCAGCGGCATAGTGCATTCGGACTTTGGCCGGTTCGCTGAAGAACAGATAAGGGTCAATGCCTTTTCGGGGCACGCCTCGGTTGTCCACCATATTGACGGCTTCCAGGAAGGACTCCCGGGCCACGAGCCAATTGTCACGACGGTCCACAGCCCAGTTGGGGTCGAACCAGTCGAAGAAGTCCTTGTCTTCCCGGAACAGTCGGCGGAATTGCCGGTATTCGTCGGCCCGGCCGATCTTATAGCCTGTAAACCACCCCTCGTCCCAAAACAGCCGGATGTCCCGCTGATTGTAGCGTTGCCCCTGGTCCAGAAACTTGATTCCCCGAATGACCCAATAATATCGGTCCCGATAGTCGTCCCATTCTACCGAAACATTAAAAGACAAGTTCCATCCCTGAAACCTCCAGACATTGATAAAATGGGGTTGAAGTCTGGCAATTTGTTCCAAGGTGGCCGAAAGATTGTTCCAGTCTTCGGTGATTTGATAGCGGTAGGCTTTTTCCCATAACAAATCCACTGCCACGCAGCGCAGTCCCAAGGTGGCCAGTTTGAGAGCTTCGCTGGTGGGATCAATTTCACCCAGCTCGGCATAGCTGAGGTTTTCGCGCAGTCGGATTTGAGCCAGCACTCCTCCGGGGGAGTTTCCACCTCGCCCGGCCGGTTGACCAAGCATGGACAAGGGGTACAACAGCAGGGCCATAGCCCCCAGATAAAGTACTTTTCGCAAAAACGGCTGGTAGTGTTTCACTTGGCCAGCTCCCGAGATTTCAGGATAAAGTGCCCGATGATCAACAAGGGCACCACAAAACCCAGGACCACAAAAGTTTTCACCAGCAAGTTGTTAGTCGGAATATCGTAGCCGCTTGTCACCCACCGCACATCACCCAAAGAAGTGATGTCCGGTAGCATGTGACCAATGACCCAATACACCCAGCGCATCCCCGCGTCCAAGGTCAACAGGAGGGTTTGCACGGGCCCTTCTTCCAACGGAGCCGAGATGGGAGTTCCCGTCAACAAGCGATAGGCAGCCTCAAAGCTGCGGCCTCCAATGATTTGTTCTTCAGTGGCCAGATAAAGAATCTGTTGGCTGTAAATCCCCCCTAGAGTGAATGCTCCAGCACTAAGTAGGGCAATAGCTGCGTTGAGAAATGTGCTAAACATTACTCCGGCAGCTACCATCAAGAACATCTGAAGCCAAATGGTATAAAGTCCTTTGAGAAAATTGATACGAAAGCTGCCGTCGGTGACTTTGATGTAAAGGTCTGGCTTGGCCATGCCGAAGTATTGACGGCTTTCCAAACACTGGATTTCAATGATCAGCTCACCGTTGTCCACCAGAGAGTCGAACAAATCCACTTCCAGCTCAAGGTCAGGGTTTTCAGGATCTTTAGCTTTGAGGAATCTCGGGATCAGCATTTGAAAAACGGAGTATTCCCGAGCAATGAAGTTTTGAGCCACACTGCGCATGCCAGTGCGGGGGTTTTCCAGCACGATACTTCCCAAAATACCTCGCTCAATATCACCTTTATGTGCCCGAAATACACTCAAGGTCATTTCCAAAGGCAGCCCTTTGGGATAGCGTTGGGGAGTGATGTTGCGGAATCGCCATCGGGCAGCCATACGGGAGTTGCCTTCAATGTATCCCCGGTAGTGCCACTGATTGCCGACATTGAGTCCTTTTTTGGTGGGCCGTCCTTCCCGGTCTAGGAAAGTCAGGTCGTCGGCCAGATGGATGATCCGCGCCACGAACATTCCTTCAGGGGGACCAAGCACATAGTGTTGGCGTCCGCCACGGTTCTCGATCCAGACCTGGTGCCAGTGGCCGCGAACGATGTCGGTTTGACCTTTGCCGGTTTTCAGATCGATTTCTACCCGGTGGCGGTGCTTGAACACGGCTGTGGTTTCGCCGCGTAGAACTTCTCGGTCCCCTTCGTCGGAAATAACAGTTTGTTTTTGCAGGGTTTCTGGATCTACTTCGTGCCGATGATCTAAAGCTCGGATGACGAAGATATAACTGGCAAATCCGTTGAGCAGCAGCAGCAAAGTGCCAATGGCAGTAAATCCCAATACCCGTCCTAACACGATCTCAATAGGACGCACTGGTTTGGTCACCACGGTGTAGATGGTTTTGCGGGCTATATCGGTGGGCAAGCTCATGGCGCTGATGACCACCGCCACAGCCAGCACCAGGTAGCTGGTGGCGGTGAGCACGAAGTCAAGGTATTGCTTAGCCGGGTTGCGGCTTTCCGGGTCCAAAAACCATCCGCCAAAAAGCAGGATGACCGAGAACAGCAAGAAGGCCACCAGCACGCGCCGCCGGATGGCTTCTTGAAGAGCCAGGCGAGTCATACCCAGCACGCGCCGCGGAGAGATGTGGATCAGATCCAAGCATCCTTCCCAAAATCGGGCTAAAGTGCGCCGTACGCCTCGCGTGGGTCCGTAGTGCCCAATCCCTATCAATGTGGCCAGAATCATTCCCAGCACCAACAGGCCCAGCATTACCAAAACCCACTGGACCAAGGCCCCCAATTGCTGGGAACTACCCAACAACCACTCCCAAAACGGAGGAATTTCTTTCTCAATGACCATGGCTCATTCCGTCACAATGCCGGCGAAATCCGAGGTGCACCAAACAGAGGGTTAGGAAGATTTAGAAGATTGAGTGGTTTGGGGCAACTGGCGCCCCACCACACGGCGTCCCGGATGCTGCTCACTTTCGCGCACAATGCGTAAAAACAGCTCTTCCAAAGTGGTGGTCGGGTTGGTCATGGAAAGCAACTGGCCGTTGTGTTTGGCGATGACTTGTTTGATTTCTTCTTCGGCTTCCTTGCTGAGCCCTCGCACGCGGAATTCGGTGACATCTTCAACTTTGAGCAGGTCCTCTACTCGGCCCAACTCCTTGAGTTCACCCTGGTGCAAAATGGCGATCCGATCGCAAACATCCTGAACATCAGCCAGCAAGTGGCTGCTCATGATGAAGGTCTTTCCGTGTTCGTCGCGTAGGCGGAGGATGAGGTCTTTCATTTCCCGAGTGCCGATGGGGTCCAGCCCGGTAGTGGGTTCGTCCAGGAGGATCAGCTCGGGATCGTTGATCAGGGCTTGGGCCAGTCCGATGCGGCGAGCCATACCTTTGGAGTATTCGCGCAGTTGGCGTCTTCGGGCCCAACCCAGCCCCACCAGCTCAATCAGCTCGTTGACGCGTTGCCATCGTTTTCGTGCGGGGATGTTGAACAACTGGGCATAGAAAGACAGGGTTTCTTCGGCGTTGAGGAAGCGGTACAGGTAGGATTCTTCGGGCAAGAACCCGATGCGTTGGTTTTTGCGGACATCGGAGGCCGGGAGCCCAAAGACCCGAACTTCCCCCTCGGTAGGAAACAGCAACCCCAAGATGAGCTTCAGCGTGGTGGTTTTTCCGGAGCCGTTGGGCCCCAACAGACCGAAAATCTCCCCACGACGAATTTCCAAGTCCAACCCCTTTAAGGCCCGAACCTTCTGACGCCCCCAAAAATCGCGGTAAACCTTTTGCAAATTGCGGATTTCAACAACGACTTCGTCCTTGGAGCCGATCAAGACTGGGTCTCCTTGCGCTGTGGGAGTTGCGAAAGTGCCAGGAATAGATCGGACCGGCCTCCTCTCCCGTTGCGCCACCAGTACGCAGCAGAAGGGAAGGGGGTTCGCGCCGGGGGCAACGGGTCCTTTTGGTTCACTATAACTTGCCACACCACGAAGCTTCAAGCAGCCCTCTTGACGCTTCCCAGAGAATCAACCCTCCGGCAACAGCACCTGCCCGTCTTTGCGGTTGCCCAAGCGACGGTGGACTTCTGGGTCCACCTCGTAAGAGATGCCCTGCACATGGCCGTCGCAGAAAACAAAGTTGCACATTTGAGGATGAGCGCTGCCGAAAAGTCGCTCGCCCAGTGAGTTGCCGTCCCTGCGAGGCGGAGAGGCTGTCCAGCGGTTCAGGTCCAGGTCCACGCCACAGTAGGGGCTTTGGTCGTACCCGGGATCGGCGTTCTGATCGTAGTGGGCACTCATGACATATTTTTCCCCGATCAGATAGGTATAGGTGGCTCCGTCGCGAACTCGGGCCAGAGAAACCCGACTACGCAGAAAGCTCACCCCGGTCACTTGGGAAGTATCGGGCCAGGGGAAATTGGGATCGTCGCCTTGGGCCAGCGTCGGGGGACCAGGACCACCGTCGGGAATGAAATCCCCTTCGTTGATGGCGTAGTCGGTTCGGGCCACATAAAGGACTGGCCAGGCGTTGTAAGGATGCGTGGCTGGATGGGCTGGCCGGAGTCCCCGGGTGCCCCGAGTCGGACAAGAAAGCACCTCCAGGGAGATTTGCATCAGTTGGGCCAGGGCCTGCGCACGCTGGGCAGGGGGTTGACCGTGTCCCAAGTCAGCCAAGTCATTGCGATCCAGATAGCGCAACAGATGGTAAATCCACCCTCCCGGCTGTTGCGGCCCGTAGCCCCGATCCGGCTCGCCAATCCAACGAAACCCCCATCCGTTGCTGGGAAAATATCCATGCTGGGATTCAAACACCAATGCTGCCTGACCTAACTGTCTTAAATTGTTTTGACACACTGTGCGCCGACCTGCTTCTCGAGCCGACATCACTGCCGGAATCAACAGACCCATCAGCAAGCTTATCAAGGCAATGACTACCAACAGCTCGGTCAAGGTGACGCCGATGCGGTTTCGCATGGGGGAGCCTCCCGAACCAGAGCCATGCTCTCAGGTGGAGGATTCCAGCGGCGAAAGCGCCACAAGGCACGGATCACCTGCCAGCCGTGGCGCCAGGAAAGTTTCTTGCCTTCGGCGGCCGTGCGAGGGGAATACGAAATGGGCACTTCCAAAATGCTGATGCCCATACGACATAACTTGGCCGTCACTTCAGCACAAAAATCAAAGCCCTCACACTGTATCGATACGCTCCGAACGTTTTTAAGTGTATTGTAGCGGCTCTATGACCCTCACTGTAATAATTAAAAGCCGAGATGTGGCGTTAGAGTTTGAAACCGGTACACCAAGTAACATTTTGGACCCAAATATTGATATTGGTTACTGAAAATCAGATATCTGTTCATATATACACGCATAGAAGATCGTTCTCCAATATAGAGGAGAGAAGTT
>JAJRRR010000279.1 GCA_024279285.1 Planctomycetota bacterium | reverse complement strand
GCTGTTGTTGAGCATGGGGGCAAGTTTGTGCTGGGCGGCAACCCGGCCCAACTTTCTCATCATCGTCGTGGACGATCAGTCCCCCATGGCCCTGCGCATCTACAACCCGCGAAGCGTGCTGCACACGCCCACTCTGGACCGTCTGGCCCGAGAAGGGGTGGTCATCCTGGACGCTCATCACATGGGCTCTTGGGTTGGGGCGGTTTGTACCCCATCGCGGCACATGATCATGACCGGCCGCACGCTTTGGCACATCCCTGGTCCAGGACGACAAAATCGCAACCCGTGGAGCTCCGATCCTGAAAAAGTTCCGCCCAACTTGGCCCAGTATTCGCTTCCGGCGGTGTTCAATCGGGCCGGTTATGCCACCATGCGCACCTGCAAACGCGGCAATAGTTATCCGGCGGCCAACCGGCTCTTTCAAGTGCGACACGAAGCCACACGCCGTGGACCCACCGACGAAACCGGCAGTGCCTGGCACGCTGATCGTGTGTTGGAATTTCTGGATCAGTGGGACGCACAGGGACGCAAGCGACCGTTTTTGATCTACCTGGGTTTTTCGCATCCTCACGATCCCCGGTACGGAAAACCGGAGCTGTTGAAAAAATACGGGGCCACCAATCATCGGGATCGCAACCGCGTGCCAAGTATTGGGCCTCAGGCTCCCCCCTTGCCGCTGAGCTACCTGCCGGCACATCCGTTTCACCACGGGCATCCGAACCTTCGGGACGAGGTGGCCGTAGAGGGCGTGTGGCGCAGGCGTGACCCTGAGACGGTACGCAACGAACTGGGACGCGAATGCGCGTGCAGCGAAAACATTGACATCCAAATTGCCCGGGTCCTCAAACGCCTGGAACAACTGGGCGTGTTGGAAAACACCTATGTGATCTACACCGCCGACCACGGGATCGCCGTAGGCCGGCATGGGCTCATGGGCAAGCAGAACTTGTATGAACACACCTGGCGCGTGCCGTTGATCGTCAAAGGCCCCGGACTGCCACGAGGACGACGCGTCCAAGGAATGGTTTACCTGCTGGACCTCTTGCCCACCCTTTGCGAAATGGCCCAAGTGCCCATCCCTCCCACTGTGGAAGGAAAAAGTTTTCTTCCCGTGCTTCAAGGACGCCAAGAGCGCATCCGCGAGGTAGTCTACGGCTGCTACTGTGGCGGCACTTTGCCCGGCATGCGCGCTGTGAAAACTGCCGACGGCTGGAAGCTGATCAAATATGATGTCCTCCAAGGCAAAGTGCGACGCACGCAGTTGTTCAACCTGAAAGAAAATCCCCATGAGCTTCTGCGCCAACATCAGGACCCGGCCGTGGTGGCTCTGACGGGCAATCGGCCCTTGCCCCATCAGGTCAATCTGGCCGACGATCCTCGCTACGAGAAAAAACTCCGCTACATGGAACACCTGTTGCTGGAGCAGATGCGCAAGCTGGACGATCCTTACCGGCTCTGGGATCAACCTAAGCCTTAGCTTTGCAAAGGAGCCTGTGCCATGAAGATGTTTTTGGCCGGCCAGTGGGAAGATCGGGAAACCAAAATTGAAGTGCGCCATCCGTATGACGATTCCGTGGTGGACACGGTGCCTCAGGCCACCGCGGAGGATGTAGATCGGGCGGTGGCGGCGGCCGTGGAAGGGGCGGCCCTGATGCGCCGCACCAGCGGATACCAGCGCAGCCAGTGGCTTTCCCGGGCCGCCGAGCTGATGGAACAACAGGCCGACCAACTGGCCCGAACCATCACCCTCGAGGAAGGCAAGCCGCTGAGCGAAAGCCGGTTTGAAGTGTCCCGGGCGGTAGAAACCATGCGACTCTCGGCCGAGGAAGCCAAACGCTTGACCGGCGAAGTGCTGCCTTTGGACGGAGCCCCTGGCGGAAAAGGACGATTTGGTTTTACGCTGCGCGTGCCGTGTGGTGTGGTGGTAGCTATCACGCCGTTTAACTTCCCGCTGAACCTGGTCTGTCACAAGGTTGGTCCGGCTCTGGCCGCTGGAAACGCGGTGGTGCTCAAACCGGCCACCGATACCCCACTTTCGGCCCTGAGGCTGGTGGAGATTCTGCTTCAGGCCGGTGTGCCCCCCTTGGCTATTGCATGTCTCACAGGCCGCGGGGCCGCCGTGGGCGAAGCTCTGTGCCGTGACCCTCGGGTGCGAAAAATCAGCTTTACCGGAAGCCGCGAGGTGGGACAACGCATCTGCCAGGTGGCCGGACTGAAACGAGTCACTATGGAACTAGGCTCCAACAGTCCCTTGGTAGTCATGCCCGATGCCGATCTGGACAAAGTCATCCAGGCCACTGTGGCCACTGGGTATGCCAACGCAGGCCAAGTGTGCATCTCCACCCAAAGGGTGCTGGCCGTGGGCCGAGTGTATCAGGAGCTTGTGCCCCGACTTACTGAGGCCGTGGAAAAAATCACCGTCGGCAACCCCTTGGAGGAAGGAGTGCAGATGGGCCCAATGATCCGACAACAAGACGCTCAGCGCGTCTGCCAGTGGATTCAGGAAGCCGTGGACCAAGGAGCCCGACTGCTAGTGGGCGGCCAGCGTCAAGGGGCCCTGGTCACCCCGGCCGTGGTGGCCGATGTGAAACCCCAAATGCGAATCAGTTGCGAAGAGCTATTCGGACCTGCCGTGGCTCTCACCCAGGTGGAATCCATCGAACAAGCCATCCACCTGGCCAACGATTCCCGATACGGACTCAGTGCCGGAATCTTTACGCAAAATCTGGATTGGGCATTGCGTTTTGCCCGCGAAGTGGAGTCGGGCAACATTCAGATCAACTGGGGCCCCCAGTGGCGTGCCGACCTGATGCCCTACGGGGGGTTGAAAGAAAGCGGGTTGGGCAAGGAAGGCCCTCGCTACGCCATTGAAGAAATGACTGAACTGAAAACCGTGGTCATCCACCAGCTCTCTTAAAAAATCAACCCAGACCGTAGAATCTGTATCGCCTCAGTCCCCGTATAAGTCCTCTGGTGCTGGGCGAGGATTTGATATCAAAGGTGAAAGCCCTCTGAGCACAGCGCAAGCCACACCTTGGTCAGTGGCGACCGGGGGAGAGAGTGGAGGAAATCCCACAACCTGGCGGGCCATGTGTACCCTGCCCCAGAGCAAGAACCAACGCCCACTTCCACGCGCCGCAAATCCCAGGGCGCAAGCTGCGAATCTCGCTACAAGCGTCCGGGCCCAAACAACGGGCGTGGTGCAGGATGAGGCGAGGGAGGTGTCAGCAGTTGGGGAGTGCCCCGGGGAGTGGCAAAAGGCCACCATCGGGGCCACGGAACCCGAGGCCACCAAGGCTTTCCCAACGAGGGCACTTGGGTCCTCTGGCCCGGATAGCGTTCCTGGAAAGGTGGATCTTGGGAGCTGGAACCAGGCCCTGCAGAGCTGGCAAGCTGTGGGGGGTCCAAGCGCTCTATTTGCACATCGTCAATCCACACCTCTCCCACTCCGGTGAGAGCAAAGGTCAACTGCACCACACCCGGTTGCGCAGCGGCCCGATAGAGCACCACTTGCTGCCACCCTCGGGTGTGTGTGGCTCGCCAAGCCAGCGCAGGCCCTCCCAGGGAATCCACCACCAACAGTCCATCCACGGTGCCCCGAATTTTGCGATCAATGCGGACCCAGAAGCGCAAGCGAAACTGCTGTCCCACTTGGGCCGAAATCCCGGGCGTGCGAACCCAAACCGGCACCCGATCTACCAGCGTCGGCGGCTGATTGGCCACCTGAGGCCAAACACGCAAACGCAACGCGTACTGCCCTGTGTGATGCTCCCCGGCCGACAGCTCGGCACTGGACTGCACCCCGGGAACCGACTGCCGAAAGTGCTGCCAGCCAGCCTGGGTCATGCGTTGCAAGTTTTCGCAGTCTCCCCCGGGCAACAAATTGGGCGAAAAGCGCCCCCTGCGCAACTGCTGCTTCCACCCGGCCGCGGAGGCCAGCAGGTCATAAGCGACTGTAGCAGGCACTTGCCCCGGAGAGCTTTGCCCTTTGACAAGTTCCCACTGGGCGCGCTGGAGCATGCGCAATCGCACCGCTGCCAGGGAACAAAAACGCCAGGCAGCTTGGGGAGTTTGGGCTTCCAGCTCCGACTGGGCACGAACCAGCAGTGCTTGAGCCTGATTGAGCCATGCCTGAGCCCCTTTGACGCTCACCGTTGCCTGCTGCAAGGACAAGGTTTGTCGTTGGCAGCGTTGAAGCTTGGCCGCCACGCATTGGTACAAAAGCTCCGCTGCCCGAGGAGCCACCTGGCGGCAGAATCGGGCCATGCGGTCCACCAACACCGGGTCCTGAGTCAGCAGGATCAAGGTGCCTAGCTCCAGTCGGTCCAATTGGACTTGAACTCCCCCGGCGACCCGACGACGCGCCACGCGACGCAGTCCCACAGGGGTCAGCTCATAGGCGTCATAGGTTTCCGGCACTCCAGGAACCAGAAACGAAACCCTGCCGGTAGCGCATGGTCCTGGGACACATTGGGATCCAGGTTCAAAGACCAACGGAACCAGGAGCATGGCCCCTTGAGTGCGGAGCAGTCCGGCGACGACCTGGGTACCGGGGGAGGGGGAACTGGTTTGCAACTGGCCCAAGATCGTTCCCCCAGGTTGGGCCCAGCGGATCCACGGGTCGGCAAGTTGGAGATACAACAGGCACAAACCCACAGCGGCTTTTCGGTTTCGGGCGGCTACGGTGGGAGCGTCCAGAGGGCTTTGCGACTCCAACAGCACCCCTCGGGAACCTGAGGCCACCGCCATCAAAGTGTGAAGCAACAGTTGCTCGTATTCCAACTCCACGCCCTCGGGTGCCCTTCCAGACCAAAGTTCCGCTTGGGCCAGAAGCCCAGGATTGGCTTGCGTTGCCACCACTGTCCAAAATGGCGTGCCAGGAAGCGCCAACCGGCGCCGCTGCAAAAGCCAAGTGAAATACTCCCGAGGGCCCAAACTCGTCCCCAACCAAGGACGGTCCAGGTACAGCACATCCAGGTGGCGACTGAACCGGCGTAAGTCCTCCTGAGGAGCCGCGATGACAAAAGCCTCCGTGTTCGCAGAGCGGACTTGACTTACCCATTGGCGAAGCAGGCCGAATTGAGCTGCGGTGTAGCCAGCTCCCAGATCCCAGGCTATCAGCCGAGATGCCAACTCGGAGTGTTTCCATTTGTCTAGGGCCAGCGGAGATTGGGAGGAGCTGTCGCGGGAATCCACTGCCACGACCAGCCACAGCCCTTGCTTGTTGGCTTGGCGGACCAAGGCTTGCTGGGGGGGTTGGGCCAGCCACAAGGCATTGATTCCCAAGTGCCGCAGCTCCTCTAAAGACTCTCCCCGATAACGCACAGCACGCAGCGCCCAAGGCCGTTGGCCCACCAGGAGAATGTCCCCTTGGCGGGCAAGTTGGGGCTTGGAAGAAGAGGGGGCCACAGAAGCCGCAGGAGGCCCGGGCGAGGAAGTGTGGCTTTGCGAGGCGACTTGCCCCCGGGGTACAAAACCCGCTACGGTCAGGTCGTCCAGCCACAGGTGAGTCGTGCCAGGGCCACCGTAAACATTGATCCGAAGTTGAACCAACTCCGCTTCGCGTACATCCACATCTTGTTTCCACTCAAAGCGCAACACTTGTGCCTGCCGCTGAAGCAGCGTGGGCAGGTTGCGGACCGAGAGTTTCTGCCATCGCCCGGCAGTTTGGTAGCTTTCTCCGGGCAAGAGGACTTCGGCAGGCATTTGAGTACGGGGGTGAAGCGTACGGGGGAGGCGGACCACGGCCAGCAATTGCAATCCGGCCCGATTGGAGCGCACCCATAGCGACGGCACCAACTCCTCTATCACCCGAGCCGGAGTCAAGTCCAGCGCAGCATGGATAAAGGTGCCGTTGCCCGCTACCAGACGCAGTTCTTCACACCAAGAGCCCTGATGGACCTGCTGGGTGGTGCGGCGATGAAGGAGCAGTTGGTAATGGGTGTCGGCTTCCACGATTTTCCACTTAGGCTCCGGCCCTTCCATGCCCTCGCGCAGCAACAACTGCCCCCAGGCCGGAACGACCCCCAGACTGCAGAAAATCCAAACCACCCAAAACACACGCTTCATCGTCCTGGCACCGGCACTGTTGCCCTGGGGCAACACTTGGCCACAGAAGGGGCAAACGGGCGTAAGGCCAACTTGTACCAACAGTTGCGACACGGGACCAGACCAACTTGTCGTCTTTTTCCAACACCTCAGAGAAAGCAACTTGGTCAGGGGCAAGTTGCGCAAGTTCTTTCATTTGTGAAGGTTATAAAAACTTTTTCTATTTTGCGCACTTTGGCACCTCTTGTGCGTTTTTCCCCCTTGCCGTCAAGCCCCAAGTTCAAGGAAAGGAGCCCCTGATGGTTCATCGCTTGCCTAGACTTCGGCCAGAGGAATTGCCTCGGGATCTGGTGGAGCTGAAAGAGCGCGTGGCCCGACTTCCCGAACCTTATCGACAACAACTGGAGCCGCTGGTGGCCCGAGTGGTCGATAGCACCATCCGACGCCGACGCATCTTGCAACTGGTGCAAGAAGCCCTGGGTCAACTACGACTGGATGTGAAGTACTTGATGTTTGATTTGGAAGCAACGCGACGGGAACGAGATGCCTATCGCCGTCAGTTGGAAGAATCCGAAGGGAAGTAGCCCCTCAAGACCTCCCGCCGTCCCAAACGCTGCTGGCCAGGGCCCATTGCTGAGGAGAGCAACGGGCCCTGGGTCATTTTCTGCTCGCACTTACAGGCGGAGCATGGAGATGCTGACATTCAGGAACCGCTGTTCCATCAGGAAAATGTCTTCTCCGGTGTATTCAAACTGGGTGGCCACGAAGGTCAGTCCTCGGGCATAAGCGATCTGATAGCCTGTGCCTACAATGACCGATGGCACTGTGATGTTGGAAAACGCCCAAGGCGTGATGGAAAGAGCCGACTTGACCCCCCCGGCAATAATGTTGGTCAGTTCTCCTACCCCATCAATCACTTGGGAAGAAAACTGAGGAAACGAATCCTGGAGTAGTCCTTCCACGGCTTTGATGGCCAAGGGTTCGGAAAAATTGACCGTGATGAACCCGGAAACTTTACCGTGAATGCCGACCATGCCGGTCACATTGCCTTTGTCGGGCAAAGGCACAGCCGACACTCCTACACAACGCATCTGCAACTGGCACATCTCCAACGCCCGAAACACCGCCTGCTGGATTGCTTGCACCAGCACCGGATCGGCAATCTTTTCCCACCACTGCTGAGCCGTAGCGACTGCGGACATGGGCACACCTCGCGTGCGTGTTTCCTGGGTGCAATACTCCAAAGATTCTTCTGCCAGAAAGATAGCTTATGCGCGCACCACACACTTCAGGAAACGCGGTTTTGGAACCCTTGCAGCCCAAAACCGGCCCTCCGAGATGGAAAATCAGGGTTCCAGTTGCTCTTGGGTGATCCGGAAGTGCAGGCTGCCCAGCGAACTGCCGGCTTGCACATCGTAGGCTTTGGCCCCATTGGGGGTCATCAATTCCCGATAAACCGCATAATCAATCCGATCCGACAGAAACCGCCCATTGCCGTTGGCAAACACGACATTCACTCCCCCGAGATGGAAGCTACTGGGCCGAGCCAGCAAATAGGCCTGAGCCGCAGGCATGCCCGATGTGATCCGCTCCTCAGACCCGTTGATCCGAGCCCGAGAATCGCTAGGCACCGGATGCAAAAAGACCATGCCGAGAGCATACTCGGGCAAGGGAGTGGGTTCCCAATAACTAGGAGCTGCCAAGTTCTCGGACAACAAGAGCGTCAGGGCCAGCCCATCCCCTTGCATCACATATCGGGCATGCACGCGAACCGGGCGCTGGATCGTCCGATTGTGAAAAATCCCGTTGGCAGCCACATCCGGTGGAGACGAACCCGACACATCCGGCATTCCGGCATTGGCCACATAGCTCAAAGGCCGAGGCAGTGCCGCCTTGTCAGTGTCGCTGGGACAAATGAACAAGTCCACCTTCCCCAGAGCCGGAGAGGCCGCGTCCCGAACCGCATCATACAAGTCCCGACGATCCAGCTCGGGCAAAATCATCACCGTCCACGGCACCACTTTGGTTGCACTTCCGGAGCGGAGAATGTCGAGCCAACCGGGGTAGCGGTTGTGGGCTCCTTCGTAGCTTTGCACCGCTTGGCCCAACTGCCGCAGGCGATTGAGACAATCTGTTCTTCGGGCGTTGCGACGCACCGCGTTGACCGCAGGGACCGTGATGCTGATCAACAGGCCGATAATCAAAACCACGATGAGAATCTCTACCATGGTGAAGCCAGGGCGGTTTTTCATAGTTTTGCCTCGCATGTGGAGAGCATGCCCCCGCGTGCCGGCCCAGGCAGTTTGCCCTTTCTCATTGTAGCCACTTTCCGGCTCAGGCGATAGGTATTCTCCACCCAGCCCCTTTAGCCAGGGAAAAGCAAGCGTTGGCCTCGGCGATCCACCGGGCGGCGAAACTGAGAACAATCCAGAGGAGGCAACCCGCGATCCAGTCCCAAGCGACGAGCAAACACGGCAAAAGTCTGAGCAATTTGTTCGGCCAGCACTCCTTGCCCCCGCATGCGCAGTCCGAATTGGGTCTGATTCAACTCCCCACCACGCATTTGCTTCAACCAGGCAAGAACCCGAGGCATTTTCTCAGGAGCGTGAGTGCGAAGCCATTGCAGGAAAATCTCCTTCACTGCCCAGGGAAGACGCAACAGCACCCAAGCTGCATGACCAGCCCCGGCTTGGGCTGCTTGGTGGAGAATCTGCGGGATCTCGTGATCGTTCAGTCCGGGAATGATCGGAGCCACCATGACGCCCACAGGCACCCGGGCTTGGGCCAACTCCTGCACCGCCCGAAGGCGTGCCTCGGGGGAAGAAGTACGAGGCTCCAAACATCGGGCCAGTTGAGCATCCAGGGTCGTCACGCTGATACGCACATGAACCAGATTCCATCGGGCCAATTGCCGCAGCAAATCCAGATCGCGCACCACCAAGGCGTTTTTGGTCACGATGGTCAACGCTTGGCGAAACTCCAAACACACCTCCAGCAAGGAGCGCGTGATGCGAAATCGGCGCTCAGCCGGCTGATAAGGATCGGTCACCCCGGAGAGAGCCAGCACTTCGCCTTGCCAACTGGGCCGGGCCAGCTCCCGACGCAACAGCTCCGCCGCACGATGCTTGACCAGGATGCGGGTCTCAAAATCCAGCCCGCAGCTCATTCCCAAGTATTCGTGCGTGGGACGAGCATAACAGTAGGCACATCCATGCTCACAGCCCCGGTAAGGATTCACGCTGTAGCGAAACGGGACATCGGGGCTATCGTTGGAGGTGATCAGGGTTTGGGTGTGATCGGGCAGGAAGACCGTCTCGGGCCGCTGAGGCTCCGGTTCTTCCCACCAGGGGAGATGCTCCGCGTCGGCTTCCAGATGGGTGGACTCAAACCGGTTGGGGGGATTGTTTGGGCTGCCGCGACCTTTGAGCATGGCTGGCCCCCTCTGTGCAATGGTAGGGTTTGGTATCATTCTCACCCGGGAGCTGTCCTGGTCCAACCCTTATTTTCCCTATCCTCGGCGTAGTCCGAACGCCTCTCTGGGGGCAATTGCCCGAGG
>JAJRRR010000278.1 GCA_024279285.1 Planctomycetota bacterium | reverse complement strand
TGGCTCTCCGGCGATCACATCGTGGAGCAGCATGTGCACAGCCTGGACAAAGGCATCTGGTGCATGAACGATCAGGCTCCCCTGAACTGCGTGGGCACCGGAGGGCGCCAAGTGCGGATTGATCCGGAACGATTCGGCCACATCTACGACCACTTTGCCGTCTGCTACGAGTTTGCCAACGGCACCAAGATGTTCTCCTACTGCCGCCAGCAAGACGGCACGGATCGGGATGTGAACGACTACTTCATCGGCACCAAAGGATTCTGCAATGTGCTGGCCCATACCATCAAAGACCGCAAAGGCCGGACCATCTGGCGCTACCGAGGTCCCAAGCCCAGCATGTATGTCAACGAGCACAAAGCCCTGTACCAAAGCATCCGCGAAGGCAAGCCCATCAACAATGGCCGCTATATGACCATCAGCACGATGGTGGCCATCATGGGCCGGATGTCGGCCTACACGGGCCGCAAGCTCACCTGGGAACAGGCACTGAACAGCAAGGAACGCCTGGGACCGGAGAAGTACGAATGGGGCGATGTGCCGGTTCCGCCGGTGGCCATGCCCGGTATTACTCCGTTTGTCTAAAACGCCACTGTCCCCTTAAAACCGGCCAGCTTGCAGCAGGCGTGGCTTCTTCCCTCACGCCTGCTGTTTTTTTCTCTGAAAAGAGCGTGAAGAGCCGGGAAGAGCCTGGTGGGTGGTTCGAGACCGAAATTCCTTTTTATTACTTGGCGGGCTTCTGGGAACTGGCCTGGAGGACTTCTTGCAGGAACTTCACTCCGGCGTCCACTCCTCGGGGGTCCAAGGCGGCGGCAATGTGTCCCCGATCGGGAATCTCCACCATTTGGGCTTTCACACCCAGTTGTTGAAGCTGTTGGATGGCTCTTCGGGCCTGAGAGATGCGGACCAGCCGGTCTCGGGTGCCGTGGTAAAACAGGGTGGGAGGATCGTCGGCGGAAATCCAGAACTGAGGGGAGGCCAAGTTATAGATGCGAGGATTTTCGGCCCGAGTGGCTCCCAGCAAAAACACCATGATCCGACTCTGGGGCGGAAAGAGCCGCAGATCGGCCGGGGTGCCACCCCCCACCACCGCTTGCACCTGCCACGGTAGGGGCTTGGCCCCCGAAGGAGTTCCGTCCGGATGGTCCCAACGCCGTGGCCCTTGGGCACTCCAACCCAGCAGGGCTGCCAGGTGGGCTCCGGCCGAGTAGCCCCAGACGGCCACACGCCTCGGGTCCACCTTGTACTGTTGAGCATGCTTACGCAGCCACAGCACGGCTTGCTGGCAGTCTTCCAATTGAGCCGGGAACTTGTGTTCTGGAGCCAGGCGGTACTGGATGCACATGGCCACAAAACCCTCGCCGGCTAACCGTCGGGCGATGAATCGCAACTGCCACTTGTCCCCAGAACGCCATCCCCCACCGTGGATGACCACCACCGCCGGAAAAGGTCCCCGACCTTGCGGAACAAACAGATCGGCTTTCAAGGGCCCAGAGTCCCGATGCACATAATTCACATTCAGAAACTCTTCCCACTTGGGCGGTTGGGTTGCCGAGTTGGCACCGGGGTTTTGCTTATCCTGGGCCCAACCTTCCTGCGTGGCGGTCCCGAACCCCCAGACCACAAGCACTGCCCACGCAAACCAATGCCTTGGCATGGCCATGCTCCTTTTTGTGGAACGAGCCCCCGAAGAGACCTCTAGTGCATTTCTACCTCACAGGTGCCCAAGCCGTGGCGATAGTAGTTGAACTGCACATTGGGGTGATCGGCCAGGAGGCTCATGGGCACGGAGGTATCCACGATGCGTTTGGAGATCATCAGGGCGGTCAAACGTTGTCCGAAGGGATTGTCGTGCATGCCGGCTTGCCAGATGCTCACTTTTTCGGCCTTCCAGGGTTCCACGGGTCCGACGGTGACGGCTTGGGTGGGCACTCCGGCCACATAGCCTCCGCCGCTGGTTCGGGCGTTTTGGATCACCGTCATCGGGTGCAGATCCACCACGCGGGTGCCCAGTTTGCGGTATTCTTCCGGAGGGGGAGGCTCTTGGTCCCAAGGCGGCTCCCGACGCGGGGGGTCGTTAAATGCCCAGTGCTTCACCTCTCCCTGGCCCCCTTGCATCACCGCACAACGCACCTGTTCCCAGGACTTCACATATTCGGTGGTGTCCACCTTGGGAAAGTGCAAGTGCTCATCAGGCATGCGCAACCTGGGATCAATCCGATCAAAGCACAGCTCCCGATCTGCTCGTTCAAACGAAAGCGGATGGCTCAGCGGCACTTCACGCCCATCCACGACCCACTCGTCCATGCCCCAAAAGTGGGCACTACGCACATCCAGCTCCAGTTCGTTGACGAGTCGGGCCACCAGGGGGAGTTGTTCGGTGGGTCCAATCGGACCACAGATGCCAACGGGGTTATCCTCCGTGCTTTGACGCCAAGCGTTGATGTACTCCAGAGCTTCGGCCAGGTAGAACTCCTCCAAAGTGTCGTAGATCACCACGCGAAACCCAGGCCGGGAAAGCTGTACCAGATCGTCCACAGTCAATCGGGCGGCATCACGCAACAGCTCCTCGTCCAAAGTCGTGTAGTCCCACCAGTCCGGAGCCACCACGCTGAGTCGTCGTGCCATCGCCCTCTCCCTTGTTGCAGGAGTCCGAACGAACCTGAGCAAAACTACGCACACGCGCCTGCGTGCAAGATTTTCTAACGCGCCGCCGAAGAAGACTCAACGATTTGCTTTCTAAGCGGTTTTTCAGCTCCGGGAAGAATTCTCGGCTGCACTCATGCCCGCTGACGACAAAAGGACTTCCGCAGAGCCAGCCTCCTGGGGGAGTTGCACTTTCCACCACCAATACACGAGGCGGCGTTGGTCGGCAAAGGGGATCGGGCCATGACGAACCTCCGCACCCAAGGAGCGAAACCACGCCGCCACCTGCTGCGGATCAAACCACTGCTCCCAATCCGGACACTGACACCGGGGACGCAACCGATGGTGTTTGTCCACCAGGAGGATCATTCCCCCGGGACGCACCACCCGCACCAGTTCCTTCAAGGCCAATCCCCACACCAAGGTGTGTTCCAAAGCCTCCATACACAAGACCACATCAAAGCTCTGCGCAGCCAGGGGCAAAGCCAGCAGATCGCCCTGGACCAAAGAACCAGGAAAACCCTGTTGAGCTTGCTTCAGATCCAGGCGATCCACGCCCACCCAGCGGCACTGCCCCAGTCTTGGTGCCAGCCATCGGGCATAGCGCCCCCAGCCGCAACCAGCGTCCAGAATCCGCAAACATTTCTTTCCAGTGTGGGTGGAGAAGTTTTGCAAAGCTTGCAGCACCCAAATGGCCCGGGGGTCTTCCGGCTCCAGCTCCTGGGGAACCATCGGCCCTTGAAGCTCAAAATGACGAAGCACTTCCCAGCGGGCAGCCAGCAAAAACCACGCCAGAGCCTCCAACCAGCAAGGGGTGCGGGTTTTTCCTTCCAGGCGGCGTCTGGCTTGAGCCAGCTTGCGACGCAGGTGGTTCATCCGTTTCAAGGCTTCCGGCCACTGTTGGGGATTGGGCCCCCAGAGCAACTGCCAAGTCTTGCGGGCCTGTTGGGTAAGTTGGGCTGCCAAGGCTCTTTCCGCTTTTGTGGTTTCCCCTTCCCAGGGGCACTGTCTGGGTGTCGGCTTCGGCTCGGGGAAACTGTGGCCCGGCTCCAGCCACCAGCGCCATTTTCGGATCAGGGGTTTGGCACCGTAGGCTCGGACCACCTGGAGGGCCAGAAGCACCAAGGGGCGAGGACACTGGGGACAAAGCCCTTGGGTCAACTGCTGCCACGCCCAAGGCACCACTTCCCACGGGGGCAAGGGGCTTCGGGCATCCGCCCATGCACGCACACGACGCCACATCCCTTGGGGCCATCGGACCCACCACGGTCGTGGCGAAGCAAACTCCCGACCTGAAGGCTTGGAACCCTGCACGATGCCGTTTTTCCAAAGTGTTCGGGGCTGGGCTGAGGCCGGATCGTAGCACTTTCGGCCAAACAGAACCAAGAGCAGAAAATTATTCCCTGTGAGCCAAGGTGGTGCTAGAAAGGTTTTCGGGGTTGCCCTCTCCTGGTTCCTCTCGTCCCGAATGGCCCGGGGCAGTAGAATCCCTATGATCCGGCTGCCGCGGAGCAAAGGACCTGTTCATGGCTCATCGCTACATCGCCCAGTTGCAGGACCAGGAATCGGTCAATGGTGTGTATTTGGTCCGGTCGCGTCATCTGCGGACCAATCGTCATGGGGAGCCATATTTGCATGTGGAGTTGGCCGACCGCACCGGCACGATCAGCGCTCTTTTGTGGAATGCCAAACCAGAGCAGTTCCAGCGGCTTTCCGAAGGCGGATATGCCCGGGTTCGCGGCAAAGTGCAGCTTTATCAGGGGGCTTTGCAGATTATTGCCCAACAGATCACTCCTGCTGGCACGCATGAAGCCAACCCCCAGGACTACTTCCGCCACAGCCCCCAAAGTCTGGACGCCTTGGCCCAAAAACTGGCTCAACACCTCCGAGGGCTTCAAGACCCTCATCTGAAAGCCTTGGCCGAGTGCTTCTTGATGGACGAGCAACTCATGCAACAGCTCATCCAGGCCCCGGCCGGAACCAAGCACCACCATGCCTACCCGGGCGGATTGCTGGAGCATATGGTTCAGATGATTGAGGTGGCTCGGGCCGTGGCTCGTTGCTATCCGGAGCTGAACGAAGACCAACTGGTCTTGGGAGCATTCCTGCACGACTTGGGCAAAGTCCGGGAACTAGAGTACCAAGGAGCCTGGGGCTACAGCGACGAAGGCCAACTGTTGGGCCACATCATCATTGGCATCGAGATGCTGGAACAAAAAATCCGCCAGGCCGAATCGCTCACCGGAGAACCTTTTCCCAGGGAACTGGCCTTGAGGCTCAAGCACCTGGTGGCCAGTCATCATGGCCAGCAGGAACACGGCAGCCCCGTGGTCCCCATGACCCTGGAAGCCATCGCCTTGACCTACCTGGACAACCTGGACGCCAAACTGCACACTTTCCAGCAGATGATTACCGAAAGCCAAGGGGCAACAGGCTCTTGGACTTATTACCACGCGGCGTTGGGACGCCGGGTGTTCCGGGGCGCTCAGGCACCCGAGGACTAGCCCACCAGCAACCGCGCCGGAAAGGATGCCACCATGGACTTGTTTGGAGTTCGTCAGACCCGAGTGCTCAAAACGCTCCGCCGTCTCAGGCTCGATGCCTTGCTGGTTTCCGATCCAGTCAATGTCCGCTATTTGACCGGGTTTACCGGTTCAGACAGTTGGCTTTTGCTCACCTCCGAGCACTGCATCGCTCTCACTGACGGGCGCTACACCACGCAGTTTCGCCAGCAGTGCGCGGAGCTGGAGCTGGAGGTGCGTTCATCGGGCACCAGTCTGGCTCAGACCGCTGCCCGAGTGATCAACAAGCTGCGGCTACGCAGCGTAGGCTACGAGCCGCAGGCTTTGAGCGTGAAAGATTTTGCCCAGTTGCAGCAAGAGCTCCGAAGCACCGAACCGGTAGCCACGACAGCCGTGGTGGAAAACCTGCGAGCTCGAAAAGAACCTCCGGAAATCAATGCTCTGCGTCAAGCGGTGCAAGTGGCCCAACGGGCATTTGAAGCTACGGTGGCGTTGCTTCAGCCTCATTGGACCGAGATGCAAGTGGTGGGTGAGCTGGAGTACGCCGTGCGTCGCCTGGGCGGAGAAGGATGCAGTTTTGATCCCATCGTGGCCGTAGGCCCTCAGGCCGCCTTGCCTCACGCCACGCCCGGCTCCACACGCTTGGACGCCTCCTCGGTGCTGTTGGTGGATTGGGGAGCGGTGTGGGAAGGCTACCGCAGCGACTTGACCCGAACTTTGGTCACCGGTCGGGTGCTACGCAAATTTGCTCGGGCCTACGAGGCCGTGCTGCGTGCCCAGCAAGCCGCCATTGAAGCTATCGCCCCGGGAGTACCTTGTGGCGAAGTGCACGAGGCGGCGTGTCGGGTGTTGGAACAGGCGGGGCTTTTGCGCCGCTTTACGCACAGTTTGGGCCACGGGCTCGGGCTGCGGGTGCACGAACTGCCGCGACTGGCCGTGGACGAAAATACCCTCTTGGAATCCGGCATGGTCGTCACGGTGGAACCAGGGGTCTATTTCCCCGATCAATTCGGCATCCGCATTGAAGATGATGTGCTGGTCACCCCACAAGGAGCCGAAGTGCTCAGCAGCTTGCCCAAACAACTTGATGCCGTGATTCGAAAGTTTTGAAAAAAGTCGCGGCTCTGGATGACCTCTTGTGTTTTTTCCGGATCAGGGTGAATTTTTTAAGTTTTCGGCCCTCCGGGACAGTTTCGGCCCAAGCGATACCGAAGCTGCTCTAAAATAGAAGTAAAGACTCTCGTGCCATGGGGCCGTGTTGGGCTGATGGCCAAAGTACGAAGTCGAATTTGGGATTTTTGGCTCCGGGCAGACTTGCGCTCCCTGGGAGCTTTTCGTATTGCCCTGGCCCTGGTGCTGCTGTGGGCATGGTGGGTCCAGTGGCTGTGGCTGGATGTGTTCTTCACCGACCAAGGCGTTTTGCCCTGTCAGTGGCTGCAACGAGCGGCCGAACGCATGTCCCCCTTCTTCTGGTCGCCTCTGGTGTGGATTGACCATTGGCCTTGGGCGGTTCGGGCGTTTTTTGTGTTTGCCGGGCTGTGCTACCTGGGTTTGCTGCTGGGCTGGCGTACCCGATGGATGAGCCTGCTGAGCCTGCTGTGCTGGGGAGCCACGCTCAACCGCAACCCTTATATCATCATCGGAGCCGATCGTGTTCTGGCCGCCATGCTCTTGTGGGGCGTGTTCCTGCCCTGGGGAGAACGATTCTCGTTGGATGCCCTGCGTCGGGCCTTGGCCCAAGGCGTTAGCCCTCAGCAGGATCATCCCTGGGGCCAGCCGGTGGTCTTGGCACCTCGGCTTTCCTCACGACATCTGGCCATCTTAGGGGTGGTGCTTCAGATCGGCTTGATCTACTTGATGACCGCGTTGTGGAAAAGCGGTTGGACTTGGCGCCAAGGCGTAGCCACCTATTTGGTGCTTCACATTGATCAGTTTATTTACGCCCCGGCCCTGTGGATCCGAGAGATTCCACTTCAGTGGCACAAAGCTTTCACCTGGGGCACGCTGGCGGTGGAGTATGCCGCTTTGCCCTGCTTGCTGCTGCCTTGGTTTCAGCCGTGGCTGCGCCGTGCGGTGATCTTGGGTCTGGTGACTCTACACCTGGGAATCATGCTCACGCTGGACGAAGGGCTGTTTTCTCAGGTGATGATGAGCACCTATTTAGTTTTGCTCACTCCCCGGGACTGGGAAGCCCTGGAGCGACTCTTGCGTCACTTTTCCCGGCCGGTGACCGCTTACTACGACGACACCTGTGGGATTTGCCAGCGCACCGCGCAGGTGATATGTCTTCTGGACCGCTTTGGGATGATTCGCTGGGTGGGCACCTCGGACCCAGGGCGGTTTCAGCACGCACTTTCTCAAGAACTGGTGCAGCGCACCGTGGTCGTGGTGGATGAGCAAGGGAGGCAATGGACTCGCACGGGAGCATTCGTCCGCTTGGCTCGGTCGTTACCCTTGCCTTGGCATGCAGCCGTGGTGTTGTTGCTTCCTGGGGTGCGTCACCTGAGCGATCGGCTTTATGACTTGGTGGCCCGAAACCGACACCGCATTTCCGCCTGGTTGGGCTGGGGGAGCTGCGGGTTGCCTCAACCGCAGAGTTCAAAAGTGTCTTCTTCTCCCACTTCCAGACACTGGCGGCGGTGGGTTCAGGAATTGGGAGCAGCGGTGGTGTTGGGATCTGTTCTGATCAGTTGCTACGAAGAAAACCTGGTCCCGGCCCTGGCCCATCCCAGTCGCCAGGTGCATCTGCCCCACTGGGGACGCTCACTGCCTAATCCGATCCTGCACCTGTTTCAAGCTCAGCAGATCTGGTACATGTTTGCCCCAGAGGTGCCGCTGTGTGATATGTGGTGGGTGGCCCCTGCGCAGATTAAGGGTCTGCCCGAGCCGGTGGATTTGCTCACGGGCAAACCGGTCCGTTGGGAACAACCTCCCTGGCAGGAACACCGTTATGAGCGGATTTGGGGCACCTTTTTGTTCTTCGGTGGAGGCCATCAGCCCACCCCTTCAGAACACCCCGACTCCATCGTTCGGGAATCCTTCTGCCGCTATCTGGTACGGCGCTACGAGCGGTCGCACCCGGGCCAAAAAGTTGAAAAGCTGGAGCTGTTCGTGGTGATGAAAAGTGTGGCCGATCAGTTTCTTGGCCGCCCGGTGCGCGAAGGACGCTTGTTGCTGGCCACTTGGGAACCCATCAAAGGACACTTTGCCCTGGGACCCCCGCATGGCTGGATCCGCATGTTTGATCCCCAAGGCAAGCTCCTGGCCGAAGGGGCCGCCGTGATGACCAACTACCTGACCGACGGCTACTGGACCATCCGTCTGCCCGACGGTTCGGTGGAAGAAGGCCAATATCAGAACGGACACCGGCACGGGCTGTGGCGCAAACGCTTCCCGGACGGAAGCTGGTTTGAAGGACACTTCCGGCACGGCTTGCGCCAAGGCACCTGGCGGCTTTTCTATCCTCATGGGACCTTGAAAGCCCAAGGCCAGTTCGTCAACGACGCCATGCAAGGGGTGTGGACCACTTGGTATCCCAACGG
This sequence comes from Planctomycetota bacterium, assembly GCA_024279285.1. Lineage (GTDB taxonomy): Bacteria > Planctomycetota > Planctomycetia > Pirellulales > S012-138 > S012-138. Next base: position 19,016 of record JAJRRR010000278.1, on the reverse strand, counting down.
CAAACGCAAACAACAGCTCACCTACCATCAGGGGCAGTTGCACGGTCCTTACATGCTTTGGCACTCCAACGGCTGGCCCAAACAACGCGGCTACTATCAGCACGGCCAACTGCACGGCCCTTGGCAAAGCTGGTACGCCAACGGCCGCTTGGAAGCCCAAGGGGAATATGTCCAAGGCAAACGGCACGGGCGATGGGAGTTTTGGGACAGCGAAGGGCTCTTAGGCGTGGAGGTCCACTATGAGCACGGTCGGGAAATCCGCCGACAGCTCATCTCTCCCCAGAAGAAGCCTCATCCTGGGCCTAACAAGACCGGGAAGAACCAGAAGGTTCCGAAGGCTGGCAGCCGCGTTGCTCCAGTTGGGTGATTTTTTCTAGCCGTCGGGCGTGTCGACCGCCTTCAAAGGGGGTTTCCAGCCAGCGCTGCAAAATACGGCTCACCAAATCCTCATTGAGCAACTCCCCCGAAAGGCACAACACATTGGCGTCGTTATGCCGTCGGCTCAGCTCGGCGGTGAGTTCATCGTGGCAAGGGGCGGCACGGATTCCGGCCACCTTGTTGGCTGCAATGCACATGCCCAATCCCGTCCCGCAAATCAACACCCCCCGATCCGCTTCCCCCTGGGCCACCCGACAAGCTACCTGCTGGGCCACATCGGGATAGTCCACGCTTTCGGCACTATGCGTACCCAAATCCTGAACCTCGTGGCCCCAGCGCCGCAGCAACTCCACGATGGTCCCTTTGAGCCGAACCCCCCGATGATCACTTCCCACGGCAACTCGCATGCTTGGTTCTCCTTGTTCGCTATTGTCGGCCAAGGCCCTCCGTTTGGCAACCGTCTGGACACCGCTGGTTGTGTCTTTGATCTCCGTAGAGTCGCCCTCTAGAGCGATCCGGAGCACAATGGACCGAAAAACTCCGGCCAGTTCTGCCCCCAACCCGAGGAAACCTCCATACTACTTTCAACACCACCACGAAACTTCGACGCCAAAGAAGTAAAATGGCTTTGTCTGCTTGAACCTAAGCAGCAAACCGTTCACAACAAAGAAACTACTGCGTCTGTTCACTAAGCTAGGCAGAAAAGAACCGTGATCTTTGCTGAGCCGCCGCCGAGTCGGTACGACTTGCACTTGCGTGTGTTGGGGTTTCCCGTTCGGGTTCACCCATTTTTCTGGCTGGTTAGTGCCCTGTTGGGCATAGGACCTGAGGAAGAACCCGAGTTGGGGGCGGTGTTGGTCTGGGTGGTGTGTGTGTTTGTCTCCATTTTGCTGCACGAGTTGGGTCATGCTTTGGCCATGCGTGCCTTGGGCCGGGATGCCCGAATTGTGCTCTACGGGTTCGGAGGTTTGACCATCTCCTCCCACTTGCCTTGGGCAAACCGCACTCGCCTGTCCGCACCCTGGGACCAAGTGCTGATTTCTCTGGCCGGTCCCGGAGCAGGTTTTTTGGCCGTAGCTCTGCTTTGGCTGATCCTCCGCTTGGTGGGCACTCCCTTGGTCTTTGCTTTAGGAGGGCCGCTGGGATTTGGCTGGTACTTTGAAGGCATTGACAACCCCCGGCTGGAAATGCTGCTGGGGGATTTGGTGTTTATCAATTTCTTCTGGGGGCTGGTGAATCTGGTGCCGGTCCACCCACTGGACGGGGGAAAAGTACTGCACGCCTTGTTGGTCCACTTTCAAGGGCCTCGGGCAGTGCGCCAAGTTCACCTGATTTCGGCCGTGGTTGCTGCCCTGGTGGCCGTGTTAGCCCTGGTGAGGCTCAAAAGCCTGTTTGTGGCTTTGCTGTTTGGGCTGCTGGCCGCTTATCACTTTCGGAGCTATCAGGACCCTTGGAGCTGGCGAACATGAAGGGTTTTGCAGAAAACGGAAAATCGGTATTGTCTGCAAGGCATTCTGCCCAGGCCCCTGCTCAGACAACTCCGTTGCAGGTGGCACTGTTGGGAGCCAGCAACTTGCGTCTTTCAGCAGCCCGGGCAGTACGCGAAGCCCTCCGGCGTTGGGGGTGCCCGACCCGGTTTGTGGTGGCTGGCGGTTTTGGACGCTCCTATGGAGTTTCTACCTGGTGTTTGGGGCGGGCCATGAGTCCATTGCTCAAGTGCCGGCTTTGGGAACTGCTAAGCCCTGATTTGCCCACCGTGGCCGTGGTGAGCGATGTGGGCAACGACTTGCTCTACGGCTACGAAGTGGAACAGATCTTAGCCTGGGTGGCCGAATGTGTGGAACGATTGCGCTGCCAGGGAGCTACTGTGGTGGTTTGTGGGCTGCCGGTGGAAAACCTGCCACGGCTAGGCCCTTGGCGGTTCCACTTTTTCCGCAGATTGTTCTTTCCACGATGCCAGATGAGTCTGGAGCAAATCGCTCAGCAGGCGTGGCAACTTCAGCACGCTTTGGAACAACTGGCCCGACAGTGGGCTTGCACTTTTGTGCCGCTGCGCTGGCAATGGTATGGAGTGGATCCGATCCACATGCGACGGAAGTTTTTCACTGCCTACTGGTCACAAGTATTTGAACAAGCCGATTTGTGCTTGGCAAAACAACTGCCCGGACGCTCTGGATGCGTATGGTGCGGAAGGTGGCATGGGCGAGGACTGTTGGCATCGCGCCAAGCGCGGTGTGGAAGTTGTGTGCTGTGGTGCTAATGGCTTGAGCCCGTTCTGTTGCTGAAAATTTTTCACAGAACAGCGCAGAATGCGCGAAATAGTGTTGAAACTTTTTTCAACTTTCGTACAAATTAAAGGCGAAGTCACTTGGCGGGCATCAAGTGGGAACCGCCACGGACAAGGAAGCCTGGGGTTCCCCCACCACGATAGGGAAGTCGGTTGGTTGTGGAGTTCGGGAAAGGCTGCCCGATTCGTGGCGTCAACGGACAAGGGTTCAGCCTTCCCATGACCCGTTAACGGAGGACGTGCCGTGGCCAAGAAGACGGCGAAAAAGACAGCCAAGAAGGCAGCCAAAAAGGCCACCAAGAAAAAGGCGGCCAAGAAGAAAACTGCCAAGAAGGCAGTGAAGAAAGCCGCCAAGAAGAAGGCTGCCAAGAAGAAAGCCGCGAAGAAGAAAACCGCCAAGAAGAAGACTGCCAAGAAGAAGTAACCGTTCCGCCAAGTGTTCGTGCCCCGACGAGAAAGAGCCGCTGACCCAAGTCAGCGGCTCTAGTTTTTTGGGAACGCTCTTTGGCTGCTTGCCTATTCTTGACACAACCACTCCAAGGCGGCCTGAAGGGCTTGGGAACCCTGAAGCTGGCACCAGTGCACCGCCTCAGAAGCACCTGCGGCCTGATAAACTTGGTTGACTAGTTCCAGCCCTGGGCCTTCTCCGGCTACCCAAAGCGGCCACGGAGCCGAAAGGGCCAACATAGCCGGCACATCTCCATACTTGACCACTCCGGGCAAAAAGTGCGGATGATCCAGCCGATTGATGCGACGAAAGCGGAACCCTTGAGTCAACACGGCCAGGCGGTCCACCTGGGCTCCTGCCAGTAGGCGAGCCCCCGCTGCCCACAACGCTCCCGAACCTATGCCCAACACATGCACTCGCTCAGGCTGGTGTTTGTGATGGCGCACAAAAGCGATCAAATGCAGCAGATCTCCCACCCGTTCGGAAAGCACCGGCAAGTTGTACCCGTAGGTGTAGCAAGCCGCTTGTTGCCAAGGTTGTCGCCCAGAGCGGACCATCCGGACCCGCTGGAACTTTTCTCCAGCGGAAAGAAACTCGCCTTGATAGAGCAAGTCGGCTGCTGCCACGCAATAGCCACGCTGAAGAAGCCCAAGCACCTGAGGATGCCATTGACCCTTGGGTCGCAGGGCAGCTTTGCCCTCGGGAGCCACCCAAATCACTACTTCCCGATTCCACTGTTTGGGAAGCAAGAATACCACAGGCAATTCCTCTTTTTGTTCGGTGTGGCGTAGCAGCCCCGAGAACAAAATCCACGAACCTTGGTCTTGTTCGCGGACCTTTTTGAACTCCAAGTGTTTGGGCTCCGGCAGCCGGTGGCCCAACATCACTTCAAACGCTCCGCCCACCACCCGGCGATACTCCTGGAGTTGTTGTTTGTTTCGGGGAACCAGAGCTTGGATTTGGCGTTGGGTCATCTGGGTCAGGTAGCGGAGCAGTTGCCGTTCAAACTCCTCCCCACGCTGCGAAGGAGCCGGGTGTTGATCGTCCCAAACGGTCAACTCTTTAGCCGTAAGAAACTCATAATCGCGCTCTATCACCGGATCGGGCAATCCGAGCTTCAGCTGTCGATTCATCCACTGGTACATGAAATGTCGGCTCACCGAGTTGTAGTTGTGGCCGAAATGCAAAAAGGCTCCCAAGCTCACAAGGTTCGCAGCTCCATAGAGCCGGTAGAGCTGGCGTAGTTGAGGAAATCCTTTGGTGGGCATTTCTTTGGTCCAGTCGTTGGCAGCAATCAGGGCTTGGGGTTTAGGAGCAAACAAGGCGGCCAGCTCTACATTGCCGGTGCCAATGCGCAGGTAAGGAGCGTTCTCACAAGTGCATCCTCCCTGCATGGCCGTGGAGACCATCACGGCCGGGACACTCACCAGGGGGCGATCATCCACGGCGCAAAGCATGAAAGTCTGCGTTCCCCCTCCACTTGCTCCGGTGACGGCGATGCGGTTGGGGTCCACCTCGGGCAGGGAGAGCAGAAAATCCAACGCGCGGATAGAGTTCCAAGTTTGCAGGCCCATCATGTTCTGAAGACGCAGTTCTGCCTGGGGGGAGAAGAAGCCCCAGTTTTGCAGGGTGTTCATGTGTTCTCGCACACCTGGCCGATGGGCCAGTTGCACGCTGTCGGCATAGCCGATCATGTCCCAGTGGAAGACCACGCATCCCATTCGGGCCAATTGGACGCATCGGGCTTGCAAGGGGCTGCGCCCTCCACGCTGAAAGCGTTCCTCGCCCCGAACGATCTGCCATCGCACGCGGTTGGTGCCGGCATCGTGGAACCGCCCCCCGCCCCAATGACCATGAGGGCAAAGCACCCCGGGCACTTTGCCTTGGATGCGTGTGGGCCGATAAAGATTTCCGGTGACGAAAAATCCCGGCAGGCTTTCAAAATGCACCTTCTCCACCGTGTAGTCGCCCATGTCTCGACGACCGTAAACCCTGGCCCTTAAAGGCGTCTTTTCCCACAGAGGCCACAGTCCTTGCGAAACCAGCACCTGGCGGCGCAACTCCCCACGACGCTTCTTCCACTGGTGAAGCGACTGGGGAACCTGAAAGGGGAAGTAGTCGTTGAGGGTCTTCAGGGGACCTAAGCGACGATCCTGCGGCTTTTTTCCCTCAGGCAGAACCCGCAAGGAATCTTCCGCCCAAGAGGCCCCTTCCGCGGTTGCTGCCACAGCCAAACAGCTTGCCACCACCCAGATTTTCCAAAACCTGCACCTTTCCCAGTCCAACCCACACATAGCCAGCTCCCTTTACAGCCAGAGTCGGCACTCCCAGCATAGTTTCCCGTGCATCCAACGCAACTTTTTCCGCTTAGGGGAGCATTTTCCTTCGGCCAAGGTGCTTGTGCATCGCTTCCGTTTTTTTGAGGGGGTGGGTAGGATAAAAGACACACCTTCCAAGTGCCCGGAAACGGCAGAAACGATGAGCACCTGCGAGGCGATTCAGGAGTTGATAGAGCAGTTGGCTCGGCTGCCCGGGCTGGGCAAAAAGTCGGCCGAGCGGATCGCCTTTCATCTGCTGCGCCTCCCAGAGCAGGACGCACTCCGCCTGGCCGAAGCCATCCGTCGACTGAAAACCCAAGTCCGGCACTGCCAAGCATGTTATAATTTGGCGGAAGGTTCCTTGTGCTCCATCTGCCAGGACTCCTCCCGAGATCCAACCCTGTTGTGTGTGGTGGAACATCCTCGGGATTTGCTGGCGCTAGAGAGCACGGGGTGCTACCGAGGGTTGTATCATGTGTTGTTGGGCCGGATTTCGCCTTTGGAGGGCACAGGCCCGGAAGACCTCACTCTGGACGCCTTGGTTCGCCGCGTGGCGTCCGGACAGTTCAAGGAGGTGCTCTTGGCCACCAATCCCAACACTGAAGGAGACGGCACCGCCTTGCACATCATCAACTTGCTTCAAGATTACCCGGTGCGCCTGACCCGATTGGCGCGAGGAATTACCAGCGGAAGTGTGATTGAATTTGCCAACCGCGACACTTTAAGCGACGCGTTGCGGCTTCGTCAGGAGGTTCATCCGTAGGAGGCCGGCACGAGCGATAAAAAGCGGGCCAGTTATTCGCCAGGGGTTTTTCACCGAGGAAGATCAACCATGCAACTGTCCTTGGGCCAGCACTTGCAGCAACGCCAGGTCCAGCAACTGAAGCTGGCCCCGAAGATGATCTTGTCTCAGGAAATCCTCCAGCTCCCTCTGATGCGACTGGAAGAGCGCGTCAAGCAAGAGCTGGAAGAAAATCCGGTGCTGGCCGAAGAATTGGATATTCAAGACGAAGACACTTCCGAGGCGGTCCCGCCCGAGGTTGAATCCACAGAGGCGACTCCCTCGGAGGAAGCCACTACCCCGGAAGTTTCCGCTCCCTCGGGCACCGAAGGCTCCGAAGCGGCCTCGGCCGAAAACAGCTCTGACCCTCCAACCACAGAGGAGTACCAAGAGCTGCAAGAAAGCATCTTTGAACAGATGGCCGAGTTCAACGACGACTTTGAGGAGCGTCCTCGGGTCTCGCAGAACCGCATTGAAGAAGTAGCCCAACGCGACCATGACCTGATGGCCAACGCTCCGGCCCGAGGGCAATCCCTCCAAGAGCACTTGCTGGAGCAGCTGAGCTACTACGACCTGGACCCCCAAGTGCGTGAGCTGGCCCAGCGGATCATCAGTTCCTTGGACCACCGGGGGTGGTTGAGCATCCCCTTGGAGGACCTTATTCCGGTGGATCTGGGTCCCAAAGGGCTGGAACTGGCCGAGCAAGCTTTGCGGGTGGTTCAAAGTCTGGATCCCCCCGGAGTGGGTGCCCGAGGACTGCAAGAGTGTCTGCTGCTGCAACTGACTCCGGATCTGCCCCACTATGAGCTTTTGCGAACCATCATTGCTGAACACTTTGACGATGTCTTGCACAATCGCTTACCTCAGATTGCCCGAAAAACCGGCTACTCGCTGGAGCAGATTCAACAGGCGGTTCAGCAGCTCAAGAAGCTCAATTTTCACCCTGGGGCGGAGTTTGAACACGCTCCGGCTCTGCCGGTGACTCCAGAGCTTTATGTGGAGGAAGATGCCAACGGTCGTTATCGGGTGCGGTTGGCCGACGAACGCTTGCCGCGGCTCTACATCCGCCCGATGTATCGCCAAATGCTACGCAACGGAACCGCCGACGAACAGCTCAAGCAGTACATCCGCAGCAAGATTAACTCTGCTGAATGGCTTATCCAGGCCATTGAAAAACGGCGCGACACCCTGCTGAAAGTGGCCCAAGCCATCGTCGATCATCAGCAGGACTTTTTCAAAAAAGGCCCTGAGTTCATCCACCCCCTGAAGATGCAGCAGATAGCCGATCGGGTGGGGGTGGATGTGACCACGGTTTCTCGGGCCGTAAGCGGCAAGTGGATTCAAACTCCCGTGGGCCTTTTCCCCCTGAAGCGGTTCTTCGTCGGAGGGCTTTCCACCCAGGGCGGAGAGGAGGTGGCCCCGGACGCCGTGCGCATCAAACTGAAAGAAATCATTGACCAAGAAGACAAAGCCAATCCGCTGAGTGATGACGAGTTGGTTCGGGAGCTGGCCAAGCATGGTTTCAAAGTGGCCCGACGAACCGTCACTAAGTATCGCAAAGCCCTGAACATCCCCAGCTCCCGACAGCGACGCGATTGGACCTTGGTGCGCAAACGCCAATCCGGTTCCCCACCTTCCGCTCCGGATGCCTCTTAAACCAGCGGTGCCATGAAGTGCCCTTTTTGCCAGCAGGACAACGATCGGGTGATAGACACGCGGGCCAGCGAGGCAGGAGCGGTGATCCGGCGGCGTCGGGAATGTTTGGCCTGTGGACGACGCTACACCACCTACGAACGCGTGGAAACCCCTCCGCTTTATGTCATCAAAAAAAACAACGAGCGCGAGCCTTTTGACCGGGAAAAAATCCGCCAGGGGATTGAAAAAGCTTGCTGGAAGCGGCCCATCTCCGGTGAGAAAATCTGCCAATTGGTAGAGCAGGTGGAAGCGGAAATCTACGCCAACTATGACACCGAAGTGCCCAGTCAAGCCATCGGCGAGCTGGTCATGCAGCACCTGAAGCGGCTGGACCATGTGGCCTATGTGCGGTTTGCCAGCGTCTATCGGGAATTCAAAGACGCAGAAGATTTTCTGCGCGAGCTGGCCACTTTGGAACGCTCGCCCAAACCTTAACTTCACAGGAGCAAGGGGGTGAGCACTCTTTGGACATGCTCTTTGCAGCAGCAACTGGCTCAGGGCACCCAAAGTGCCCAACAAGCCCTCCAGAAAGCCCTGGCCCGAGTGGAAAAGTGGCAAGATGTTCTCCAAGCCTGGGTTCTGCTGGATCGGGAGAGTGCCCAGGCCCAGGCGGCTCAGGCCGATCAGCGTCGTCAGCAAGGGGAACTTCTAGGCCCTCTGCACGGTCTGCCCGTGGCTGTGAAAGACATCATCGACACGGTGCCTTGGCCCACTCGGGCCGGATGGCACCTACTTCATCGGCATCCCCAGGAAGATGCTCCTGTGGTGGCGTGTTTGCGTCGGGCAGGAGCGGTGATTTTGGGCAAAACGGTCACCACGCCGTTTGCCGCCTTTGATCCGCCTCCGACCCGAAACCCTTGGAACCCCGACCGCACTCCCGGGGGTTCCAGTTCCGGCTCGGCCGTGGCGGTGGCTGCCGGCATGTGTTGGGGAGCCTTGGGCACCCAAACCGGAGGCTCTATCGTGCGGCCAGCGGCTTATTGTGGGGTGGTGGGCTTCAAGGGCTCCTTTGGCCTGGTGAGTCGCCGGGGGGTAGTGCCCTTTGCCCAACACCTGGACCATGTAGGCCCGATGGGACCTTCGGTGCAAGCCGTAGCGGCCATGTGGAAGGTTCTGGCCCAACCCGATCCTCTGGACCCCTGGGCGGTTCCCGAACAACACCGCCCCAGGGAACAAGCCCCCGGGAAAGCTCCGCCACGCTTGGGAGTGATTCAGGCTCCGCTTTTGAACCGGACCAGCTTGCGGATGAGGGAACACTTTGAGCAAACCCTGGATCGCCTTCGCCAAGCAGGGGCCCAATTGGTGAAGGTGGACATGCCATTTTTGGACCAGCAAGTGCTTCAGCAACATCGCACGATCATGGCCGCCGAAGCAGCCGCTTGGCACATGCAGCAGTTTGCCCAAGGCCGTCGGGAGCAAATGCCTTGGCAGGACTACCCACCGCGGCTAAGAGAACTGCTTCAACAAGGGCTGGAAGTCACCGGAACCCAATTGGCACAAGCTCTGGGTTTTCGGCGAGATTTTATCCGTCGGGTTCATCGTGCTTGGGCCCAGGTGGATGCGGCCCTGATGCCCACGGTGCCGGATGTGGCTCCGGGGCCGGAAACCACCGGCGATCCGGCCTTCAATTCCCCTTGGTCTTTGGCCGGAGTGCCCGAGCTGACGGTCCCTTCCGGTTTGGTAGATGGGCTACCGGCTGGGGTGCAACTGCTGGCTCCTTGGGGAGCGGATGAAAAAGTGCTGGCCGTGGGGTGTTGGGTGCAAGAAGTGTTGGGCCCTCTGCCGGCTCCTCCACTTTGAACGCAAAGGCAACCATGTCGGGCAATCAGAAGGGCTGGGGAGCCAGAGCATCGGCTTGGGCCGTGGTCGTCTTACCGGGCCTCCTGCTACTGGTGGTGTTCTGGCCGGTGGTGCTGCTTGGACACCAGTTGGCCCTGCGCGATGTGGCCCACTTCTACTACCCCTGGTACTCCCTGATTCGCCACTTCTGGCACCAGGGCTGGCTGCCGGTGTGGAATCCTTACGAGCGGCTGGGAGTGCCGCTTCTGGCCCAAGGCACCGCAGCGGTCTTCTACCCAGGAGCGTGGATACTTCTGCTGCCGGGGCCGTTTGGGGTGTGGTTTCGGGTGTATGTGCTGGGGCATGTTCTTTTGGCCTATGGGCTGATGTTTCGGCTGCTACGCCGCTGGCAGTTGCGTCTGGAAGCAGCTACCTTGGGAGCCCTCTGCTACGCCTTTTCCGGGCAAGTGCTTTTCATGTACACCAACCCGCCGTTTCTGGTCTCGGCTGCCTGGTTGCCTTTGACCGTGGAGGGGCTTTGGGACCTGTTGGTGCGAAAGAAAAGCTCCGCCTTGCTTCCTGTGGCTTGGGCTCTGGCGATGACGATCCTGGGCGGAGACCCTCAAATGGTCTATCACCTGGCCCTGATGGCCCTGCTGCTGGTGGTGCTCCAGGGCCGGGGGAGCCGAACAAAACCCCCCTTCCGCACCCCGAGCCCTTCTGCCTGGTGGCATAGCTCCTTGGCACGCTTACTCTGGGTGATGTTGCTTGCCGGCGGGTTGGCCGCCGTGCAGGTGCTGCCCACTGCGGAACTGGTGCAACTGAGTAAGCGCTACCGGACAACGGTCCCTCGCAGTCTTTGGGAACTGCTTGCCGGTGGGCCTCACTGCTGGGGCTCTGCGCAAGCTTGGCTTGGTCTGGTGGATCGCACCGCATTTCCCCGCACCGATCACCGGCATCATGTGTACCAATTTTCCGTGTCCCCTGTGCGGCTGGGAGAGTTGCTATGGCCTGGCTGGGCCGGACACTTGAGTCCCCAAAACACTCGTTGGCTTTGGGCCGCCGGTTGGGAAGACCGTCCCTGGACGCTTTCGCTTTATCTGGGACTGGCGCCCCTGATGGCAGCCGGGTGCTGCTGGTCGTTGCGCTGCCGGAGCGTGAAACGACGCTGGCTCTCCTGGATGGTGCTACTGAGCACTTTGGCTTCCTGGGGTGGATATGGGCTGGTGTGGGGACTTCGCAGCCTGGGCGTGTTTCCGCAAAAGTGGCATTGGGTCGGGGACGAAGTGGGCGGAGTATATTGGTTGCTCGTGGTGCTGCTTCCCCGATATGTGCTGTTTCGCTATCCGGCCAAATGGTTCACGCTGGCCACCTTGGCTCTGGCTGCTTTGGCGGGTTATGGGACCGAAGCCCTGATTCGCACACGGCGTGGCTTGCGTACTTTTGCTGCTTGGGGGCTGGTCGTGCTGGGTCTGACGGCGGGAGCCGTTGGGTTCTTGTTGCCGGCTACCCTTACCTTGAGTGGAAATTTGAAAGCCGAGAGGGTCTTTGGCCTCCTGGATGTGGCCCGGGTGCCTTGGACCGTGACAGGAGCGTTTGCTCACACGCTGGTGGTGTTGGGCGTGTTGTGGTTTTGCTTTCGGGGGCTGCCCCGGCGGTGGTGGAGTTGGGCTCTGGTGGTCGTGGTGGCGGTGGATTTGGCTGCGGCTCAGCGTCCCCTGGTGGCCACCGTCCCAGAGCAACTCATGACCGCTCCGAGCTCTCTGGCTCAAAGGCTGGCCCAGTGGCAGGACCCTCAAGCCCCTTTGATTCAACCAGGCCGTGAACCGTTGCGGATAGACCATCCGGGATTTTTCATTTTTCTGCCCGAGCCAGAAGGTTATCCTGCACCCGAACTTCTGGAGGAGACCGGACCCAAACATCTCCAACTGGCCCAACACATCCACCACCAACGCCAATTCCTCCTGCCCAAGTGGAACTTGTTGGACCAAGTGGCCGTGCTGGAAGCTTTCCAGACACTGGAACTGGCCGATTGGGCCCTGCTGAAAGCTCTTTCCATTGATCAGCAAATCGTGCATTGCACTTCGGTTGAAGGAAGGCCGGCTCTTGTCCGGCACTTGCAGCCCAGGGCCAGCGTTGCCCCCAATCAAGACACGCTGCCTTGGTTTTTACCCGGGGTGAAGATAGACCAGCTTCCGATCAAACACAGGCCGAAAAAACAACTGCCTTCCTGCCTCCCCTCGCCTGCGGAGCTGACAAGTACTCCGGCAGCGTTGCCCCTGGGCGACCAGGTTTTTTATCCGTGTCGCTGCACGGCTTTCTGGCCTGGGGGGATGCAATATGAGTTGCAAGTGGACCACGCCGGGGTGCTGGTGCTTCCGTGGCAGTTTTATCCGGGCTGGCGCGCGGTGCTTACGGACTTAAGAAGCGGGCAAAGCCAACCGGTTCGGCTTCATCGGGTCAATGGGGCCATGCTGGCGGTGGAGCTTCCAGCGGGAAAGTGGCGCCTGAGGCTGGTTTATCGGCCCTGGTCTTTGTGGTGGGGAATGGTGCTGACGGCCTTCACGGTGCTGCTGGGCACGGTGCTTTGGCTCCTAAGGCGCCGATCCCGAAGTGGCCAATAAGCGAAGAAAAACTCAAGGCAGAGAATCGTTCCCGGCTTTTCCAAGACAAGTTTGCCCGAAAAACCTTGGGACAAAACGGACGATTGGATAAATTAAGATGTGTCCGTGCCTTGTTGATCGGAAGACTTCCTTGGCACTGGCAACCGGATCCGTTTGCCTGCCCGTAGGGAGCCAGAACCATGTTGTCGTTTGTGGATCGCGGAAGTGCTCGCACCTGCGATGGGCTGTCGCGGCGAGAGTTTTTGCAAGTGGGAGTGTTGGGAGCCATCGGGCTGACGCTGGCTGAGGCCGAAGCGGCCAAAGCCCGAGGAAAAGTCCGCCCCGGATGTGAAAACCGATCCGTGATCATGATCTTCAACTTGGGAGCTCCCAGCCACCTGGACACTTGGGACATGAAACCCCAGGCTCCGGCCGAAATCCGTGGACCCTTCCGACCCATCGCCACTAAAGTCCCCGGTGTGCAAATCTCCGAAATCTTCCCTCAGCATGCCAAGCTGGCCGAACACATCTCCTGGGTGCGCTCCTGTTATCACACTGCCGCAGCCGTGCACGACACCGGCCACCAGATGATGCAGACTGGTCGGCTATTCACCGGAGGGATCAACACGCCTCATGCTGGCTGCGTGACGGCTTATCTTTTGGGACGCCGCACCGACTTGCCGCCGTTTGTCATTTTGCCTGAGGTGATGGGCCCCACTGGGGGAAACCTCCCCCACGGCCAAGACGCCGGTTTTTTGGGCAAGGCCTACGACCCCTTTGTGCTCAACGCCGATCCTTCCAAGCCCAACTTCAAAGTGCCCGATCTGCTGCCTCCGCCGGAGATTGGCCTGGTGCGTCTGCAACGGCGTCGGCGACTTCGGGAACTGGTGGAAGCGAAGCTGCGCCAGTTTGAAGCTACGGCCGATGCCGAACTGCTGGACAAAAACTTCCAAACCGCCTATCGGCTCATGACCAGCAAGCAGGCCCGAGAAGCCTTTGACATCTCCAAAGAACCGCCCAAGGTGCGCCAACGCTATGGCATGACCCGATTCGGTCAGTGCTGCCTGCTGGCCCGACGGCTCATCGAAGCCGGAGTCAGGTTCGTCACCATTAACACCTTCATCACGGTCTTTAACGAGATCACCTGGGACATTCATGGGTCCAAGCCGTTTACTTCCATAGAAGGGATGCGGGACATCGTGGCTCCCATGTACGACCAAGCCGTTTCGGCCTTGCTGGAAGACTTGATTCAGCGAGGGATGTTGGACGATACGCTCGTGTGCTGTTTGGCGGAGTTTGGTCGCACGCCGCGGATCAACCCGGCCGGAGGCCGCGACCACTGGCCGCAATGTTGGACGGTGTACTTTGCCGGTGGAGGGGTGAAAGGAGGTCGCGTGGTGGGCAAAAGCGATCCCATCGGCGCCGTGCCCGTGGAGCGACCCGTCACCCCGGCCGAAGTCGTGGCCACGATCTTCCACAGCTTGGGCCTGGACTTGGAGACGCACTTGCCGGGACCTCAAGCACGCCCCTTCCCGTTGGTGGACTACGGCGTGCGGGAAATTCACGAACTGTTCTGATCGCCTGCTTGCGGCTCCCGCTGGCGGCGCGTGGCCACCACCGGAGCTGTTTCCAGTCGGGAGCCAAAACTCACCGGCTTCTGCACCGCCTTGTACCAGCGACGCAAAAACTCCCGACGAGGAATTTCCCGGGCTCCCATGCGCTGCATGTGCTCGGTCATCATCTGGATGTCCAGCACTTCAAACCCTCGGGCACGCAAATGGTTGACCAGATAAACCAAGGCCACCTTGGAAGCATCACTCATCAAGTGGAACATGGATTCGGCGGCAAACGCTCCGCCAATGGCCACCCCATATAGCCCGCCAACCAGTTGCCCCTGGTGCCACACTTCCACGCTGTGGGCCCAGCCCAAGCGGTGAAAGCGGATCATGGCTTTCTGGAGCCAGGGAGTCAGCCAGGTTTCGCCTCGCCGGTCGGGAGCTTCAGCACACCAGTGGATGACTTGTTCAAAGGCCCGATCGATCGTCACCTGGAAGTGTCCACTTCGGCAGGTTCGGGCCAGGCGGCGCGAGATGTAAAGCTCCTCCAGTTCCAGCACCGCCCGAGGGTCAGGACACCACCAAGTCAGCTCGTCTTCAATCGGCCAGGCAAATATCCCGTGGCTATAAGCGTCCCAAAGCCACGCCGGGCTTAGCGAGCCCCCGATGGCTACCAGTCCCTCTGGACTGCACAACTCCGGCCGAGGCAAATAGCGCGGATAAGGGCTCCACCGCGGTGGTCGAAAAGCCAGCATGCTTGCAGGATCCTAAGAGCTGGGGCGCAGGCGGCTCTGGCCAAAAAACTCCACACACTCCTCCAGGGCCACAAACAGGAAGCGCACGGCGGTGTAGTGCCCACAGTCCCACCACTGGATCGGCGGACAACCGGCGGCTTTCCACAACGCTTTGGTGCACTCCGGAGGCACCAGCCGATCATAGCGTGCGTTGATCATCAGCACACGACGGTGGCGAAGCCGTGAGGCATAGCGGATCGGGTCCACAGTACGCATTCGCTCCAGGGCTTCCTGAAGCGTCCAACCTCGTCGGCTGAGAGCTTTTCGGACTGGGGCCAGTTCGGGGGAGTTCCAGTTCAATCGGGCCAGGTCTCCACCGGCCAGCATCAGCAACACATTGTCCAGCCGGGGCTCCATTTCGGCAGCCAAAGCGGCCGTGATCCCACCCAAGGAAATCCCAAATACGCCCAGACGACGCGAGTCCACCTCCGGCCGAGTGGCTAACCAGGCCGCAGCTCGCCGGATGTCCAACACCGCTTGTCGGAGTGCACGGACCGACTGTTCCACATCCTCGCTGACGGCTCGGCGTGGACCCCCTGGAGCATGCCGAGGACCGTAGTGGGGAAGCACAACAAACAAGGCACACACTCCCTGATGAGCCAGCGTGCGACAAAACAGCCGCAGCAGGTCAAAATCACCTCCCAGGATGTGCAGGCCGATCACCCCTGGAAACGGCCCTTGGCCTCGGGGACGAAAATATTCGGCATAGACCGTGTTGTTAGGTACCCAAGGTGTCCGCACCGGTGAGGGAAACCGCAACTGGAAAATCTCTATCCGCTTGGAGATCGTCTGCACCGGCTCCAGGCGATAGGGAAATTCATGCTCCTGCAGACGAAACATCACCGGCAAACGCCGCTGATCCTCCAGAGGAACAAACCGAACCTTGCCCACCTCTTGAGCTTGGGCCAGAAGGCAGTTCATCCCGACAAGCAGCCAGGCAAGGATCAACCCCTGGAGTGCTAGCATGCCCTGGCTCGTCTTGGGAATCCGCACAGGGAAAGTTATCATGCCGCAGTTTTCCCGGAAAAAGTGGTCCTGATAAGCTCGTGGCCCTTTTACCAGATTACTGCACCGATGGGCGTTTGCCAGACAGAGCTGCCGTGGCAGTGGGAACCTTATCCTGAGTTGGGTCTGAGGGATATTGATCCTCAGCGGGTGCTGGTGATCAAACCCAGTGCGTTGGGAGATGTGGTGCAAAGCCTGCCGGTGTTGGGCATGCTGCGGCAGCGGTTTCCCCAGACCCAGTTGGCTTGGTTGATTAAAGACTCGCTGGCTCAGTTGCTCCAGGGGCATCCGCTGCTGGACCAGGTCTTGGTGTGGCAAACCCAAGAGGGCCGATGGCGTAGTTTTTGGGGTCTGCTGCGTGAGGTTCGGGCCGGAGAGTTTGACTTGGTGGTGGACCTTCAGGGGCTTTTTCGCACGGGAATGCTGAGTTGGTACTCGGGAGCCCGATGGCGAGTGGGTTTTTCCAACGCACGCGAGGGAGCTCGTTGGGCTTATACGCACCGGGTGCTGGTGCCTTCGCGGGACTTGCCGGCCTTGGTTAAGTACGCCTTGGTAGCCCAAGCCCTCGGCTGCCAAGGACCGGTGCCGCAGGCGGTGATTCCCATTCAAGAGGAGCATCGCCGTTGGGCAATGGAACACCTAGCCACTTTGCCACATCCCTGGGTAGCCGCGCACCCGGGAGCCCGATGGCCCACCAAACAATGGCCTCCGGACCGCCTCGCCCGAGCCTTGCAAATCCTCCAGCAACACAGTGCCGCCGGGGTGGTGGTGCTGGGAGGACCTGAAGAACGAACCCTAGCGGACCAGGTGGCCCAAGCTCTCTCTGGCCCCGTGCTTAATCTGGCCGGAAAAACTTCGCTTTTGCAACTTGCCGCCGTGTTGGAGCAGTGTGAGGCGCTGATCAGTGGGGACACAGGCCCCATGCACTTGGCTGCTGCGTTGGGCACGGCGGTGGTGGCGGTGTTTACTTGCACCAGTCCGCTTCGGGCAGGGCCTCGGGGTTCTCAGCATCGCGTGCTGGCCGCTCAAATCCCTTGCGCTTCCAGCTATCGCCGACGCTGCAGACACCTAAGCTGCATGAGCCTCGTCGCTCCAGAACAAGTGGCCCAAGCCGCACAAGAGCTGCTCCACCACCAGCACCGCGATCCTCAAGCAGCCTAGAGAGCCAAGGAAACACATTGGGTCGGGGCTTGTGGCATCTTAGAATGAACAAAATGACACGGGGCTTTGAGTCATGGCTTCCAAACAGAACTGGTTATTGTGGTCGGTGGTGGCGTTAGGTGCCGCGGCGTTGGTGGCGGTGGCGGTAGTGCCGCTTCCCCAGGGACGCTCGTCCCAACTGGGCCCTCGCCCTCCCCGATTCGTGCCCAAAGGACCTCCCCGAACTCGGCAAAGTCAAGTGGACTGGTCGCGTGTGCCAGTGGATCGCCATCGGGCCTATGGGTACTTGAAGCAACTTTGCGCCCTGGGTCCTCGGCCCAGCGGGTCCGAAGGCATGCGCCAGCAAATCGCCTTGCTCACCCAGCACTTTCGCAAGCTAGGTGCCCAGGTCCGTCAACAAAACTTCGTGGTGCGGCATCCCTTGACCGGACAAGGAGTGCAAATGACCAATTTGATCGTCCACTGGCATCCCCAAAGCCGACAGCGCGTGCTGCTGTGTGCCCACTACGACACACGGCCCTGGCCCGACCGCGACCCAGTCAACCCTCGCGGAGTGTTCCTGGGAGCCAACGACGGAGCAAGCGGCACGGCCGTACTCATGGAGCTGGGACATCACATTCCCCGGCTCAAGTTCCGCTATGGAGTGGATTTTGTGTTTTTTGACGGAGAGGAGTTTGTGTTTCGGGAAACGGACCCTTATTTTTTGGGCTCGGAGTATTTCGCGCGCCACTACGCCAGTTCTCCTCGGGAGTTCCGCTACCGTTGGGGAGTGTTGTTGGACATGGTAGGCGATGCCCAGTTGACCATCTATCAAGAGGCCAACAGCGTACACACCACCGCCACACGGCGTTTGACGGGAGCCATCTGGTCCACCGCGCGGCGCTTGGGCGTTCGGGAGTTTATACCTCGGGTGGGCTACGAAGTGCGCGACGACCACCTGCCGCTGAACCAGATTGCCCGGGTGCCCACGGTCAATGTGATTGACTTCCACTACCCCTATTGGCACACACGCGACGACACCCCTGAGCGCTGTTCTCCTGAGAGCCTGGGCAAAGTGGCTTGGGTCATTCTGGAGTGGCTCCAACGACTCCGCTGAGGTCCGAAGATGTTTTCCCCTTGGGTATTCGTGGTTCCTGGGGCGTTGATTCTCATGTCGGTGAGTTTGGTTTGGTGGCACTTTCACCAGTGGGAACGCTTTCGCCATGAGCTGACAGAGCCTCGGGACAAGGACTACTATCGGCGGCGCTTGCGGCGTCGGGTGCAAACCAGCGGGATGGTAGGCGTGTTGGGCGTGGTGATGATCCTGGGGCTTCTGGTCCCAGGACACCAGTTCCCGTGGCTGTATGTGTTTATCTGGATCGGGGCGCTGCTGCTTTTGGCCTGGATTGTGCTCTTGGCCTTGGCCGATTGGGTGGCTAGCTATCAGTACCACACGCAGCTTCGCAACGATTTGCTCGTAAATCGGGCAGTGCTGGAAGCTCAAGTGCGTCGGGCCCGCCAGGAGCTGGAAAAACACCGTTCCCAAGGCCCACACAACGGCTCACCTCCCAACTCTCACTCCCCTGACACTAAGGAGCAAGCATAATAGAATCCATGCCCACATGATCCCTTGGCTCTGCTAGAACAGGAACCACACGCATGGAACCGGGTCGTTTGGTGGTGGCGGCTGTGCCTCTGGGATGTTATCTGCTGGCGTTGGCCTGGCTAGGGCGAAGCTCCCAAGTGCGCGTGGTTCACGGAGCCACCGACCAATTTGCTCTGGGAGTGGCGTTGAGTGGGCTGGTGTTCATCGGACCGGTGGAGCTGCTGTTGCCGGCTTGGTTGGTGGGAGCGCTGGGGCCGGTGGTGTGGGTCTGCATCGCCGGAGCGTATTTTGGAGCCTGGGCCTTGTTGAGTTTGCTTCAAGCTCCCCGAGTGGTGCTTTACAACCTCCCTCCAGAACTGGCTCCCCAATGGCTGCTGCAAGCCGCCCAACGCCTGGACACCCAGGCCCGATGGGACCAAGGGTCACTGGCTTTGCCCCAACTGGGATTGAAGTTCCAAGTGGAACCGAGCGTCCGCTGGTTTGTGGTCACCCTGACGGTCCAAGGTTCACCACCAGACTGGAAAGATTGGACCCGATGGATTGCCGCCTTGCAGGTCCAAGCCGCTCAAGCACCTGGGCGGCCCAGCCCTGCCGCAGTGGGCCTCGCCCTAGCCGCATTGGGACTG
>JAJRRR010000016.1 GCA_024279285.1 Planctomycetota bacterium | reverse complement strand
GTAAACCACTTTGAACTTCGCCGGACTTGGGGAGGCAGGAACCATCCGGGACGGTTGGATTGCTCAGCAGGGGCAGGATAGCAGGAGGTTGGAGTGCCCCGGGCCAGCCGGAGCAATTTTGTCTCTCCCAGGTTAACAAACTCCCGACGCCTTTGCAGCGTCCTGGCGAGGGCTTTCCGGACCAAAGAACTGCTGGAGTACCTGAGGACGGACCGGTCGGGTCAGCAACGACACCACCACCAAGGCCACCGTGCTGGCCGCCGTGATGCTCACCACCGGATGAAGCGGCGGAATCCACCGCACCAGCCATCCCCAGGAGCTTTCGTACATCCACGGCTCCGGAAAGGCATAAAGCTTGTTGGCTCCCCAGTGGCTTCGCCAAAACAGCACGCTCCAGCACAACACGGTACTCAGCAGGCTGGCCCAGGCTCCGGCTCGGCTCAAGCCTCGCCAGTAAAGGGCAGCCAGCACCAGCGGCACCAGGGCCGTAAACCCCGAAAAACACCACAGTCCCATGTCAAACACCGCCCGATGCGGAAACAAGCTCAGAGCGTAGCTGACGGCCACCACCAGAGCTACGAACGCTCGGGCCAGCCACACTTTTTGCCGTTCGGAGAACCGTTGTGGGCCGAAGTAGTACAGCACAATGTCGTTGGTGAACATAGTCCCCAAGGCCAGAAACTGGCTATCCAGCGACGACATAATGGCAGCCAGAATGCCTGCGGTCAGCAGTCCGGAAAGCCACGCTGGGGCGAATCGGGCGACCATTTGGGCCAGCACCTGGTTTTCGTGCACCTGGGGAGGCAAGCCCGCTGCCGATGTGGTGGCCCACACCCCAATCATCACACATGGGGCCCAAACCACCATGATGAAGATCGGGTGCATCACAATCGGCAGCCGAAAAGCCGAAGCCCGACGCGCCGTAAGCCAGTGCTGAAAGATGTGAGGGAACATGCCCACGGAGAGCGGGATCAGCAGAAACGAGGCGTAGATGGGCTTGGGGATGCGTTCTCGGGAGAGGAGCTCGGGATGTTCTTGGAGAACTTTTTCGGTGGCGGCTTGCACGCTTGCCCAAAACCCCTCCTGGCCTCCCACCCCTTGGGCAATCACCACAAAGGTAATTATCCCCAAGGTCATAAACACCGTGGTCTGAAAAGCGTTGGCCCAAGCCGTGCCTCGCATCCCGCCCAAAAACACATACACCAGCACCACGGCACAGACCAGCAAGGATCCCCATCGGGCAGGCAAGGCAAACTGCTGATCGGCGAACCAGCCCAAGGAACGAAACGCCCCACGGCTGACTTGCTCCAACACGGCACCTCCGCCGATGATTCCCACCAGCAGATAAGGGATCACCAGTCCCACCAGCACCGGAAACAGCGCCAGCCCAAACCCCGGACTCTCCAACCGGCGTCGGAAGAACTCCACCTGGGTGACAAACCCGTGCCGACGCCCCAGCCGCCACAAGGGCACCCCGATGAGAAAGAAACACAATGAGTGCACGATCCCGCTGGCCGAAGCCAGCAGCCCGTACACCCCCACACCCAGCGTATGGGCCCGGCCCGTCGAACCCACCAAGGCAAAGGCCGTCATGGTGGTTCCGAACAGACTCAACAAAAGCAGCACCGGCCCGATGCTATGACTGGCCAAGGCATAGTCGCGCTGCGTGCCCCGAAACAACAAGTTCGACGCACTGCCCAACAGCAACAACAGCACCAAGTAGCCGATCACCAGCGCCAGGGCGGTCATGGGCTTTGCTCCGTGCCCGAGGGATCGGAGTCTCCTTGGGGCCAGCACCATCGGGTGGCCAACCACCACACTACGGCCGCAGCGAGCGAAAGGCCCATGTGCCACATCAGGGTCCACGGCACCGCCCCGGCCACCAGATCCGTGCGATACCAGTTCCAATAGTCCTGGTGCAACACGATCAAAAGCACTAACAGGGCGACCACGATCCAGCACTTCATCTGCGGCTTCTCCCAACACGGAACAAATGCGAACATCTATCCTAAATCCCGCTCAAGCGGAGTCCAAACCGCTTTGCTTCACCTGCCGGTTGGCAAAAACCGGCAGCAGGACCGCTCGGTTCAGGGGGACCGTTGCTAGGCGTGGTCCGGGGAGCTTATAAAGGATTAGGCTGTGAAGTTTTCGTCCGGGTAGTGCCTGTTCATTCCTAGTGGTCCTGCGCAAGGAGCACGACCTTGATTTGGCCCTTTGGCAAGAAGAAGCAAGAGCCGGAATTGGTGGAGCCTCCGCTGCATTTCTTCCGGCCCGAAGCTCCTATGCCCCAAGTGAATCCCTATCTTTACATCCAGGCCCGAACTCTGGTCCTGAACGCCTTGAGTGTTCGTGGGGATGTGTTGCGAATCACCTACACGGGCAAAGCCGCCCAGGTGCAGCTCTGCATCGACGGAGTGTACCACAATCGGGAAACCTTGGATGGCCAGAGTGGCGGGGCCATTGTTGCCATTTTCAAACTCTTTGCCGGGTTTGATCTGAAGGCCAAAGTGCCGCGCCAGGAGGGAGAGTTTCAGATCGTTTTGCCGGATCGGCGGTTTATGTGCCGCGTGGAAGACCGACTGGTCAAAGGAGCCGAAGTGCTCACCGTGCATCTGGACGCGGAAAAAACCCGGCCCCACAAGTTGGAAGACATGGGCATGAGCGAAAAGATGGTCCAGCAGGTGCGCCAAGCGCTGGACCAGCCCGGCATGGTCCTGGTGACTTCTCCCCCGCATTTGGGTTTTTCCACCGTGTTCAATGCGGTGGTTCGGGTCATAGATCGCTACATGCGTGATGTGGTGATCGTGCAGTCGGTCCAGGACCGTGAAGAGCCTGTGGAAAACGCTCCCGCTACGACTTTTGATCCCGAGCAAGGCGAAACTCCGGCGACGGTGATTCCTCAGTTATTGCGTCGTTATCCGAATGTGGTTTGCGTGCGCAAAGTGGCCGATGCGGACACGATGGCCCTGCTCCTGGAACAACCGGAGCAGGAGCGGGTGGTGATCTTTGGCCTTTTGGCCCGCGACGACACCGAGGCGGTATTTCGGGCTCTGGCCTTGTGTGAGCAGCCCGAGCAAAAAGAAAAACTCCTGGAGCAGCTTCGGGCGGTGGTGGGCCATCGGGTGCTGCGGAAGTTGTGCGAGCTGTGCAAACACCCTTATCCTCCTCCGGGGCAGTTGCTTCAGCAGTTGGGCATTCCTCCGGGAAAGATCAAGGCGTTTTTCAAACCCGGTCCGCCCCGACTCCCCCCGGAGCAAATTGAGCAAATGCAAAAGCAAGGCACCCCGATCATCTGCCCCCAGTGTCAAGGGATCGGGTACTTTGGCCAGACCGGACTGTTTGAGCTTCTGAGTCTAGATGAGCAGCGGCGGCAGTTGTTTGCCCAAAGGGCTGCGAACCTGGATTCGGTGCGAGGAGCTTTGAGAAACTTGGGCCACCGCACGCCTTTGGACGAAGGCGTCCTGCTGGCTGCCCGAGGCATTACTTCCATCCAGGAGGTGTCTCGGGTGCTGAAGGTGTGAAAACATGCCGCATGTTAGCAAGCTGCCAGGGGGCAAAACTCTCAGGGCTGATGCGGTCCTGGCGACAAGACGGGTTCCACGAGGGCAGAGGCCCCTTGGGTGGCGATTTCCTGAGAGCTTTTTGTTGACAGGTTCCTGGGGATGGTCCAAGATGAAAGGGCTAGCATGAGGCATGTCTTCGTGATCACTTCGCTCCTCTGCTTCAAGGTAGTTGCCAATGGCCGGATCCTTGTTTCAGCTTCATCAAGTCCAAGGAGCTTGTGTGGTACAGGTCCTTCCGAGCCGATTGGCCCAGGAGCCTCCGGTTGAGGAACTGTTTGAGCGACTGGAGCGACTGATCCGGGAGGAGTCGGCTCGGGTGGTGTTGGACTTGGGCCAGGTGGAGTTTTTGAGCAGCTTTGCCTTGGGCAAACTGGTGGTGTTGCAGCGTCGGGCCCAGCAGCAAGGCGGCTGGTTGCGTCTGGCTCGGCTGCGGCCCCAGTTGCAAGAGCTGTTTCGCATCACCATGTTGGACCAATTGTTTGAAGCCTTTCCGCAGGTACAAGAGGCCCTGGGCGAGAGGTCCGATTCAGTTTCGTTTGCCAAGCCTTCCTGAGTGATTTACGCTGATGCTCAAGGCCAGTGGGGGCTGGTGCGTGGAGCCAGGGGGAGCATGCAACTCGGTTTGTCCTTCGGATGCGACCGTGGTGAATCAAACGGAACAAGCACCTTGGCACTGGGAACACCGGTTTCCCACGGACTTGCAGGCGGCTAGGGATGTGTTGCGGTGCATCCTGGACAAACTGCCCCAGTATGGCTGGGGTTCGCGCGATGTGTTCGGCATCCACCTGGCCCTGGAAGAAGCCCTCGTGAATGCCATGAAGCACGGAAACCGCATGGATCCCAACAAACAGGTCCACCTGCGGTGCTTCGTCTCGGCTCAGGAAGTTTGGGTCCAGATAACCGATCAGGGCCAAGGCTTTGACCCGAACCAAATCCCGGACTGTACCGCTCCGGAAAACCTGGAACGCCCCTGTGGGCGAGGACTGATGCTGATGCGAAACTTCATGACCCAAGTGCAGTTCAACGAACGGGGTAATCAGGTCACCATGATCAAACGCCGCAGCCCCTCCCAGCTACAGTCCTGATCGGTTCAACCCCTCCGATTTGCAATCCCGCTGGGAGTTCTCCAAGCTGTGTTTCATGTGAAACATTTTTATTCTCCCTTGGTGGCACGACTAGCACCGCCGACAAAGTTGTTTCACATGAAACACTCGCCAACTTTCGGCTTGTCTCCCGAGTCTGAGGCTTGCGGTGGGAACGCGTGCTCCTCGTGGTGTGGCAGCCAATGCCCGAGGGAATGAAGTGCCACGCTCACC
>JAJRRR010000277.1 GCA_024279285.1 Planctomycetota bacterium | reverse complement strand
TTGGGCCAAAGCGGCTTGACCACCAGCTCCAGCACGATCATCGGAGCCCAAAGCACCGATTCGGTCAACCCCGAAAGTGATCTGGAGCTGGGCAATGAACCAGCACCAGGCGACCTAGGCAGCGATGTAGCCTTGGTGCCTGCGCCGGAAGGGGGCAGTGATGTGGCTCTGGTGCCTACGCCCAATCCGGGAGTGCAAAGCGAGCTTTCCTTGGCTGACTTGGACACTCCGGAGGGAACCACCCCCACTGCGGAATCCCAAGCTCAGTCGGAACAGCCCGCTTCCCCCTCTCAGGAGGATGATTTGCCGCCCTTACTGCTGGAAGACGAAGACAAACCTGTGCAACCGAGTGCTGAACCGCAAGCGGCGACTTCTAGTTCTGACTCTGGGGCCGACGAGCCGTTGACCTTGGAAACGGAACCGGCTGGGGAGGCTTCGGCTCAAGAAGCCCAACAAAAGTCCTCCTCAAGCCAAACAGCAGGCACTGACTCAGTGCTAGAGTTTGGGGCCAGTGACTTGGTATTGGGCGAGCCGGCTTCGGCGGCTTCCGATCCACTGCTGACTGGTTCCGCCGGAGTGAGCACGCCTGTGCCCGGAACGGTGGAAGTCGATGAGTTCCACGAAGATGAGCTCGTGCTTGGGGACTCCCCCGCTGGTAGCGTCACTCCGGGACTGTCCGATAGCGGGATTACGCTGGCTTCGGCCGACGATAGTGGATTGAGCCTGGAAGAGCCGTTGGATTTGGAACATGAAGAAATGGTAGCTTCCGACGGCACCGGCGAGGTGGAAGATTTGCCCAGCGAAGACGAGTTTAACCTCACGCCTGCCTTGGAGCTGGACGACCAGGACACCGACAGCGGCTCCCAGGTGATCGCCCTGGAGGATGAGCCGTTTGACACCGAGTCGGCCACTGTGCTGACTACCGAGGAACCCCAAGCCGCTGTGGCACCCACTCCGGTGATGGTGCCCATGCCTGAAGCTCCGTTCTCCGGCTGGAGCGTCACAGGGCTGGCTTTCTTGTTCATCTTCTTGTGCATCACCGGCATGATGATGTTTGACCTGGTTATCCATATGTGGAGTTGGGAAGGTCCTTACACCTACAACAGTGCCTTGATGGACTTGATCATCGGGTTGTTTGAAGGGTAGGGGAGTGCGGCTTGGACGAAATCGGCGGCTGCTGAGGCCGCCTTTTTTGTGGGGCAAAGGGGACCCCTGGCTATTCACGCTGCCTATCTCACCTATTGGCATAAACCCCTGTGGTTGACTGTACTTTCACGCCTCCTAGGGGGTATAATCCAACAAGACAAGCCTTCCCCAGTTTGCCCACCTGATTGACCATTCAGTTCCATGGCTCGGATTCGCCTGCGTCGTCCCGATCAGCCCTGGTGGCTGCAAGTGCTCTTGGGAGTCTATGAATTTCTGGCTTCCTTGGAGCTGGCCGTACCGTTGCTGTTGTTGCTTTGTGTGGTGCTGGCTTTTGGCACTTTGGTGGAAAAGTGGTACGGCACTCCTGGAGCCCAGTTCGGCGTGTATCAGACTTGGTGGTTTCTCACCCTGGGGGTTTTGCTTGCGGTGAACATCTTTTGTGCCGCTGCGATCCGCTTTCCTTGGAAAAAATATCAAACTGGATTTGTCATCACTCACCTGGGACTGTTGGTTCTGTTGTTTGGCTGCCTGGTCAAGAACCGCTGGGGCATTGATGCCCAAATGCCCCTGTTTGAAGACACTACCAACCGCTACGCCCTGGAAGATCAGTCTGTGCTGGAGCTGACGGTGGTTCCGCATGCTCAGAAGAACAAGGGGCACGGACAAATCCACACGGTGACCATTCCACTTCGTACCGGACCGTTCAACTGGCGCGATTACGAACACCTGTCGTGGTTTCCTTGGCACTTGGCCCATCGGGACCAAGGGCTGTTGGACCATCCGGCGTTGAAGAAGTTGGGAATCCAGATAGAGCTGCTGGACTTTTACGCCAACTGTCAGGAAATCCACACCCCCGCGGTGGAACTGCGCATTTCGCCACCGGAGCGGGAAGTGGTGGATCCCGAAACCGGTAAGGTGGTGCGCAGGCGCGTGCCTGAGGACCAGTGGCAAGAGGTGTTTCTTGCTGTGCGTCCTTCGGGGCGTTCGGACCAGCAGGGCAGGGGGCGGCCGATGCGACGCCGCGTGGGAGGCGGAACCATCGTCTTTTGGCTGGCTCCCTCACGCGAAGAAACCCTGGCGTTTCTCCAATGCCTTCCGCCCGAGGATCCCAAAAGCTACGGTCCCCGAGGCGTGGTAGTGCTTCGGGTCCGCCAGAGTGTGTTCACCGTGCCTGTGGACAAACTTTCACGCGATGAAGACTTCCTGCTGGATTCCGACATTCGGGTACGGCTGTTGAGTTATCAGGAGCATATTGGTGGGCCCCATGAAAACCTGGGAGCCGGGATCGTGCTGCGAGTCAGCTCCGGTCAAAAGCACTCGGAGCTGACCCTTTTTGCCAACTATCCCGAAATGAACATCCTGGATCCCAACCAGCAAGTGTTCGGCTACTTGTATGTTCCTCAATTGAAGGTCAGTTCCCGGGAGTTAATGGCTGGTCGGGGTGGTTCGCGGATAGACATCATCCAGGGCGTGGATGCTCAGGGGCAGCCTCGGTTGTTTTACCGCTACTGGAATCGTCGCCAGGTGGTATTTGCCCGCGAGCTTCCGGCCGATGGATCACTGGTGTCGGGCTTTCGGATGCCAGTGGGGGAGCTGAAGATGAAAGTCGCCCGCTACTTTCCCAGCCTCCGGCCCAGCTTCGTGTTGGAGCCGCTTCCTTATGACAAGGAGCTTACCGCCCCCTCGTCGCGTCGGGCAGCCCGGCTTCGGGTGCGCATGGACGGACTGACGGAGGAGTTCTGGATCACCGGACCTCCCTATGATCCCATCAGCACCCCTCCTCCTTCTTCCCGGTACACCATCACCTCAAAAACTCGCTCCGTCATGTTCCGCTTTCCGGTCAAGCAGGTGGATGTGGGCTTTTTGGTCCGCTTGAAGAAGTTCCATCGCAAGCTGGAACCTGGTACCAATCGGCCCATCTATTACGGAAGCACTGTGGACTTCCTGGATCCCGACACGGAAGCCGTGCTTCGGGAAAATGTGCTCATTGAGCTGAATGAGCCGGTGGACTTTCGCCCTTTAGGCCAGAGGGAAGGGTGGACGGCGTGGATTCGGGACTGGTTGTTCTCGGGTTATTATCGGTTTTTCCAGGAATCGTTCAGCGGGCCATTCATGCCGGGGGATGATGTATATGAATTGTTTTACATCAGGCACCCAGAGCTGGCCTCACGCAAACGCGACAAACTATACCTGTCCACATTGACGGTTAACTACGATCCGGGTCGGGGTTGGGTTTACTTGGGCTGCTTGCTTGTGGTGGTGGGAGTGTTCACGATGTTTTACATGCGGGCGTACTTTTTCCGGCCCAGACGCCGCGTGCCCCTGGACGCTTCTGCCTCTGGTGTTGGCAAAAGCACTGCCCGAGGCCGGAAACGCTCGCCAGCAATGGCCGCGACGGCCTCCGAAAGATCCTCCAGCCGAGGAAGTTAACCATGCGTGGTTTTCGTGTTGCCCTCAAATGCCGAACGCTTGCTTGCGTGCTGCTGGTGGTGGGTGCATGTGCGGTGGTCGATCTGGCCCAAGCTCGGCAACCTGACCCTTGGACTCCGCTTCGCACCGTGCCGGTGTTTCACGACGGGCGAATCATGCCCCTGGACACCTTTGCACGCCAGGCCGTAACTACCATCACCGGCCGCGAACGCCCACGGCTGAAGCTCCTGGGGGAGGTTTTTCCCGGCCAGGTGGACTCGCCTCAGGTGCTCACCCCCCAACATTTGGCACAGCTCAAGAAGCAGAAAGAATACCAGGGGGCTTTGGAACTTTTCCCTCAAGGACAACAACGGCGGTTTGATCCCTTGGAACTCTTGCTTTCCTGGTTGGTTCGCCCGGAAGATTGGGAACATGTGCCGTTTATTCTGTGTGAGCACGAGGAGCTGCGCAAGGCGTTGAAGCTGCCGGTGTTGGGGCCCGATGGAACGCACCTTCGGTATGTGTCTCCGGCGTTTTTGAGCGACTCGCCCCAGATGCCCAAGTTGATCCGCCAACTGCGTCAGGCTCAGCGGGAAGCCCAACAGGCCAAGCGCCCCTTGCGCGGTCTTCCGGCTTTGGTTCAGGAGCTTTATCAGCGCTACACCACTTTTCGCCATCTGACGGCCCGGCCTGACAATCCGGCCGACAACTTGGCCACCGAGCACTACTTGCAGCAGTGGCAACAAGTGGCCCAAGCCTGGCTCCAGTTTCACCAGCTCACTGGAGATGAGAAACTTCGCCAAGCCTTGGGCATCCAAAGTGCTGTGGAACAGGCCCAAAAGCACATAGAACGCCTCTTTCAGTTTGCCCAATATCGCATGGTCGTTCCGGCCCAGGTGGACGCGGAAGTGGTCCCCTTGCGCCAGGCTTTGGACGAAATCCTGGGCGTGCTCCAGCGACATGTGGATCGTGCCCAACAGGCGCAAGGAGCCGAAGCTCAACAGCTCCAAAACGCCCGTCGGGCACTGCAACGCATGGTAGATTCGGCCCAAAAGCTCAGACAAGCAGTGGACGCCTTGCAGGTGAGCGTTTATCGCAATGCGGCTCCTTTGCGCCTGGTGCCTGCCTTGGACGCCCAAGCCCTGGAAACCGATCGCGGTGATACCACCACCGTGCAGCCTTGGCTGGATTGGGCCACCTTGGTCTTTGCCCCCGAGGAAGTGCTCCGCATCCAAGGCTATCCCATAAGCTCGGTGCGCAAGGTGCGCAAAGCCTATCAAGAGCTACGAGCTGCGTTACTCCACGCTCAAGGGGAGCAGAAGCAAGAAGTGCTGACCCTCCGGGCAGAGCGGTTTGCCGAAGCCCTGCACCGCTTGGGACTGGCCATCAACCCCCTGCGGGAACGCTTGCCTGTGGAAAACCTGGACCGGGAACAACTTCTCTACACCGCTTATCCGAATCGGAACGATTGGTCCTGGGGATCTTCGTGGCGGCGCGTGGTCTATGAGGTCCGCTACAATCGTCTGGACCCGTTCAAATGGGCATGGGTCGTGGCATTCCTGGGCACAGTTTGCTACGCCCTGAGCTTCGGGCGGCTCAAGCGCGTGATGTTCTGGCTGGGATCGGCTATCATGCTGGTGGCCACTTTGTGGGGAATCTACGGATTTTACTTGCGAGTGGCCATCACCACTTGGGCCCCGGTGACCAATATGTACGAAACGATCATCTATGTGGCCCTGGTGGTGGCCGTGTTGGGGCTGTGGTTCACCTTTTTGCCGGTGTTTTGGGACGGCATTGCCCGATTGTGGAAACTCAGTGCTTTTCCGCTCCGTGCACACCAATGGCAGCAAATTCAGGCTCAAGGAGAACTGGGTAAGCGAGCCCCGCTGTGGGCAATTCGGGCGGTGCTGGCTGGATGGGTCTTCTGGACACTTTCCATCCGGGGATTTGGTTCCTATGACGCTCCCATGCCGTTGACCTTGCGCGATTGGAGTCTCAATAGCATCCTGGTGTGGTTGGCTTCGCTCACTGTGGTGGGCACGAGCATGTGGGTGCTGCCCCGGGCAGTGGTGGCTTTGGTGTTGGGATTTCCTTGGGGATTGTGGCAAACCCTTAGCCAGCGCCGCTTGAGCCAAGCAGTGGAGCAAGCCATGCGTCGGCTCCCCTTTGCCGTTTCGGCTGCCGCTGTGTCATTTATCTTGTGGCTGATGGCATGGTGGGCACCGGTTTGGGACACCGGGTTTGCAAGCCTCTCCCCAGTGCTGCGGAACAACTTTTGGCTCACCGTGCATGTGTTGACCATTGTGTCCAGCTACGGGGCAGGGGCCTTGGCTTGGGTGATGTCGGTGCTGGCGATGGGCTATTATCTGTTTGGCCGCTATCGGGACCCGGAAATTCCCGAGGAACTTCAGCCAGGCTTTCGCCCGGCTGCCGAACTGCAAGAGCCAGTGGCCCTCTACCGCCGACCACCAGAACAAACCGCCGCTTTGGCCCACTATATCTACAAAACCTTCCAAGTCGCCGTGCTGCTGCTGATTGCCGGCACCATTTTGGGAGGTCTTTGGGCCGATGTTTCCTGGGGGCGGTTCTGGGGTTGGGATCCCAAAGAGGTTTGGGCTCTGATCTCTGCGTTGGTCTATCTGGCTATTTTGCACGGGCGCTATGTGGGCTGGTTTGGAAACTTTGGCATGGCCGCAGGAGCTATGGCCGGCATGTCGGCCATAGCGTTCTCGTGGTTCGGGGTGAACTTCGTCTTGGGAGCAGGACTGCATTCCTACGGGTTCGTGGACGGAGGGCTGTTTACGGCTTTGGTGGTCTTTGGGGTGCTGGGAGTCGGGTGGTTGCTGGCCCTGGCCGCCTGGTTGCGCTACGCGGCCGAAACCTCCGTGCCGGTCAAAGTGCTCCAGCCCCAGCAGCCCGAGTCCACTCGCTCATCCCAACTCACCGATCGTCAAGTCCCGGCCCCTGTGAGTGAAAAGTCCTGATAGCTCGGCAGGGCAGGGGGGAGGAGAGTTTTGCCTTCCGCCTGCCCATCCGATACCATTTCTGGCATCCAAGTTGCTCCCTTCTCCAGTGAACCCAAAAAGCATGTCGTTTGGGCACCCTAGAATCCTCTTGGACGGAAAGGACCTGTGCCGATGATTGACCTCTTCGGGCAAGCTCAACTGGAACAGTTGCTCGGTCAACAGCAGCAGTGGTGCGTGAGCGTGTACTTGCCCACGCATCGTCGGGCAGGGGAGACCCCGCAAGATGTGATCTTGTGGAAAAACCTGCTTCGGGAAGCCGAGGGCCAGCTCGTGGCCCGACACATGCGCCCCCAGGATGCCCGGGAAATGCTCCAGGTGGCCCGAGACCTGGCCAACGATCAGCACTTTTGGGTCCACTGCGAGGATGGCCTGGCGGCGTTTCTTTCCCCTGAAGGGCATTGGTGGTTTCGGCTGCCGGAGTCTTTTGACCCGTTGGTGGTGGTCAATCGGCACTTTTACTTGGTGCCTTTGATCCCCTTGGTCACCCAACGGGTGCAGTTCTACCTGTTGGCTTTGGCCCAAAATCATGTGAAGTTCTACCGCGGGGATCGGCTGGGTTTGGAGGAGGTGAGTGTGGAACGGTTGCCTGCCAACATGGACGAAGCGTTGCAGTGGGACACGCCCGATGCCACCTTGCAGGCCCATACCGGCCAGCCCGGCCCCAAAAGCAAAAAAACTGCCGTGTTCCACGGCCAAGGAGGGCTTCCGGACGCCGAAAAACGCAGTTTGGCCGATTTTTGCCACGCGGTGCATCGAGCTGTGGAACGCTTTCTGGCCGACAAGCGCGAGCCGTTGCTCGTGGTGGCCGTAGGGGAGTTGTTTGCTCTCTATCAGGAAATCAACACCTACGCCCACCTGGTGCCCGAGCCTATTTCTGGCAACCCAGCCAAAATGTCCCTGCATGAGTTGCATCGGGCTTGCCTGGAAAAACTGCAGCGGCTGATTCAAGACCGACATCGGGAAGTGGTAGAAGACCTGGCTGCCAAGCTGGCTTCGCCCTTGGTCTCGTTGCAGGTGGAGGAAGTGCTGCCTGCTGCGATGGATGGTCGGGTGGATACACTCCTAGTGGCCCAAGGCAAGCACATTTGGGGCTCCTATGATCCTCAAGCACGGCGTGTGAATCTGGCCGAAGCTCCAGGACCGGAGTGCGAGGATCTGCTGGACCTGGCCGCTCGGGAAACCTACCTCCGACGAGGACAAGTGCTGGTGGTTTCCCCGGACCAACTGGCTCCGCTTCGGAATAATTCCAACCAGGAAGTGCTCTTGGCAGCCCGATTCCGATACGCCGTGGAACAAACCCCCGCGGCAAGTTAGTCTGGGCATCCAGAACCACTCTTGCCCAGTCTCCTGGGCCCAGGGCCAGACAGGGGTACTGCTTGCCACGAGGGAATCATGCAACTGCTGGGTCCATATCGGCTGTTGAGTTTGATCCAGACGGGCAAAGCGACCCAAATCTGGGAAGCCATCCGCGATGCCACCGGCCAGCGCGTGGCCATCAAGGCCCTGGCCCCTTCGGCCACCCGAGAAGACGCCGCCTTGCTGAAAAACGAATTTCGCATCCTCGGCCAACTCCGGCATGAGAATGTGATCCAGGCCCTAGACTTGGGCCAGCATCAAGGCAAACCCTACCTGGTGCTGGAGCTGTTTCGGGTGCCCAACATGAAAACCCTGGTACGCCAAGGGCTGGATCACTATGCCCAAGTGCTGGACCCTGTGGTGCGCCAAGCTACCCTAGCAGTGCGCTACTTGGCAGAGCAAGGTGTGGTGCATCGGGACATCAAGCCGGACAATTTTCTGGTGGACCAGGGGGGGCGGGTGAAGTTGATAGATTTTGCCTTGGCCCAGCGGGTCCGTCCTGGCTGGCTGCGGTGGTTGCCCGCTCGGAGCAAAATCCAGGGCACGCCTAGCTATTTGGCTCCCGAGGTTCTGCGAGGGCAGGGGGCCACACCGGCTACGGACATTTACAGCCTGGGCTGCACGCTGTTTGAACTGCTTTGCGGCCGTCCGCCGTTCACCGCTCCCAGCACTCAAGAGCTGTTGCGCCGCCACTTGACCCAAGCTCCGCCCAATGTACGCACCTATTGCCCTCGGGTGAGCAAGCCGTTTGCTCAATTGCTCCAACAAATGCTGGCCAAAGACCCTCGCCGGCGGATCAGTGCTGCGGAACTGGCCGAGCAGCTTGAACAGATCTGCGTGCTGGAACCTTAAGCGTCTTGCGGCGCGGCATGCGGCGGGGGACTATGTGGTTCCAAGCTGTCTTGTCCTGCCGGAGGAGATTGTTCATACTCGGCCCTGGAGGGGGATACTCCTTTTTTGATTGAGGCCAAACCCATGAGCGCTTCTGTTCAATGGGATTTTGAGCAGCCCATCTATGAGCTGGAACAACGCCTACGCAAGCTGGAAAGCAGCCCGGACCGCTCTCCGGCAGTGCAGGAGGAGATTCGTCAACTGAAGCGTCAATGGACCGAGACGGTCCGGCGGATTTATGAGTCGCTAGAGCCGTGGCAGGTGGTAGAGGTGGCCCGACATCCTGATCGCCCTCAAGCTCCCGACTACCTGCAAATGATCTTTGACGAGTTTGTGGAGCTGCATGGGGATCGGGCCTACGGGGACGATCGGGCCATTTTGACCGGGTTCGCCAAACTGGATCAGTTCAAGGTGATGTTCGTCGGCCACCAAAAGGGCCGCACCTACAAAGAGCGCCCCTTGTGCAACTTCGGTTGTGCTCATCCTGAAGGATACCGCAAAGCCCTCTCCAAGATGAAGCTGGCGGCCAAGTTCGGGCTGCCGGTGGTCAGTTTGATTGACACCCCAGGAGCATATCCGGGCATCGGGGCCGAGGAACGGGGGCAAGCCTCGGTGATTGCTCACTGCATCTTTGAAATGTCCCGACTCCCCACGCCGATCGTGTGCGTCGTCATCGGCGAAGGGGGTTCTGGTGGGGCTTTGGCCATCGGCGTGGGAGATCGGGTGGCCATGATGCAGTTTGCCTACTACTCGGTCATCAGTCCCGAGGGCTGTGCCGGCATCCTTTGGAAAAGCAACGCCTACAAGGAGCAGGCGGCTCGGGCTTTGAAGCTCACCTCCTGGGACCTGAAGCGGCTGGGCGTGATTGATGATGTGATTCCCGAGCCGCTGGGCGGCGCACACCGCAATCCCCACCAAGCCGCAAGCTCGCTGAAGATGTACCTGCTGCGCACCCTGCGCGAGCTTACGGCTCAGCCCATCGAGGAATTGCTCCAGAGGCGCTACGAGAAGTACCGTCGTGCCGGGGTATTCTATGAAGCTGGCCACTTGGTTCAGTGGCAAGGCGAGCCGCTGCCGCATCTGCCCGAGCAACTGGACGCGTCCTGATCTGGCCGGTTGGGCCGCATGAGGCCGATTGGGACCTGGGGCCAAGGTCCGATAATGTCTGTTATGTTCGGTTTTTGGGCGGCTTTGAGCCTCC
>JAJRRR010000276.1 GCA_024279285.1 Planctomycetota bacterium | reverse complement strand
GGTCAGCCCGCCGTCATAGGAAAAAGTTTTGTAAAGAGTGAAAACCTCTGTGCGTTTGCCCCCTTTTTGGAAAAACCGTCCATCGTCGTGGAACATGGCCAGGTAGTGTCCGCGTCCGGTTTTCAGCTTCACCACCGAGCCCATCACCACAATCCCTCCCCAGTCCCCCACCGGACGAAGCGGTGTCCAGGTGCGGCCATCGTCGCGGCTGACGGCCAATCGGGCTGGATACAGTCCCGACCAAAGAATCACATACCGCTGGCCCTCTGGCCCGATGGTGCGATGGATCGTGGGCGTTTCGCGGCTGGTGGCCCAGTTCTGGGGCGTGGGCAATCGGGCACTCCAACTGCGCCCCCCGTCGGTGCTCCGCTTGTAAACAATGGCTCCGCGACCGTGCCCTTTGGGATAAACGCACAAGATGGTCTTTCCGTCTTCCAGCAGGCAGATGCTCGGATGGCCCAAGTATTGTCCCGGCTCTCGATCCACCACCACTTGCCAGGAGGTCATGGCGTCCAGATCCAGGAGCAACGGATGGCGGTCCGCAGGGGCTGCTCCCAACAAGGCCACCAGCAACCCAGACCCAAGAACAAGGGCTGCTTGTCTCATGCCACATCCTTTCCCTGGGAGTGATGCAGTTGCTTTGACGGAGGATTTTTCATCAGCTTACACTGTGGGCACGACAAGGAAAGACTCTCGTGGGGCACCGGGAGCTATCGGCAGCCATGTTCCGATCCGGAAGTTTTTCTCGCTGGCAAGCGGCCCGACGGGCCATGCAAGGGGCCGGCCTTTGGATTCGGTGGCGGTGGATATGGTTTTCCATTGCAGCTTTGGCAGCGGTGGCGGCGTGGCCCCTGGCCCAACAACTCCGGATGGAACAAACCTTGGAGTCCATGTTCCCGCCCGGAGACCCTGTGCTGCAAGAGTTCCAGCAGCTCAAACGCCTCTTTCCGGCAAGCGAAGTGGTGTTGGCCGTGTATTCGGATCCCAAGCTGCTCACCGCCCAAGGGTTCAAACGGCTTGGGACCATCACGCAACAGTTGGGCCAGGTTCCCGGAGTACATGCTGCTATGAGCCTGGCCACGGTGCCTTTGGGCCAAATGGTGCTGCTAGAAGGCAACCCTCTGGGAAAGCGTGTGCGCCAGGTGCTGGAAGGCTACATGCTCGGTTCCGACGGCCAAACGGCTGCAGTGATCTGTTTGCTCCGGCCCCGACTGAGCGAGACCCAACGAGCAGAATGCCTGGAGCAGCTTGAGCAGCAGCTTGTTCGGCACGCACCCAATGGGGTGATCGTAGGCGAACCGGTGCTGGTGACCCGAGGGTTTGCTTTGGTGGAACAAGAAGGACGCCGACTGGGTTGGTGGACGACCGCCTTGGTGATGGTGGTGGGTGGGTTGATATTTGGGCAGTTGCGCTGGCCGGTGGCTGCCGCTGCGGTGATCGCTGGCTCGTTATGTGTGGCTCAAGCACTGTTCGTGTTGCTCCAATGGCGATTGAGTATGGTAAGCTCGATGTTTTGGGCCACCTTGACCGCAACGGGTATGGCCGCCGTGATGCATGTGGCCTTACACTACGAGCATTTGCGCACCTCCCTGCGGCATTCTCCCCAGGCGGCACTCCGACGCTCCCTGGTATGGCTCGCCTGGCCGGTGCTATGGACCTGCCTGACAGATGCAGCCGGATTTCTTTCTTTGCGGCTGTGTACGGTGGAAGCGGTTCGGGACTATGGGACTATGATGGCTGTGGGCACGCTGGTGTTTGCGGTGTGTTTGGGTGCGATGCTGCCTGCGGTGGTGCTGGCCGTGCCGGAGACCCGGCCCCGATGGTGGCCCTTTGCCCAAGCCCTGGCTGCTCCCGCCCTCCAAAGCACCTTCCAACTGGCCCGACGATGGCCCCGACGAACCGCTTGGGCAGTGGTATTGGGAGCGGGGATGTTGGGAGTGGGTAACTTCTGGGTAGAGGTGGAAACTAACTTTGTGGCCAACTTTCGGGCCGACCATCCGTTGGCTGTGGCCTACCGGCGTGTGGAGCACAATTTGGGTGGAGCAGGAGTTTGGGACATCGTGATCCCGGCCCCAAAGGAGCCTTCGCCTCAGTTCCTGAACAAACTGCGCACCCTGGCCCAAAGACTCCGCACCGAAACCGCCGGAGATGGCCCTCAAGAGGGCCTGACCAAAGTGCTCACCTTGGCCGACTTAATGGACACCGTGCAACTGCCCCGAGTGCCTTTTTTCCGCATTTCCCAAGAACAACTGGTCCGGCTCAAATGGCAAGCCCTGAAGCGGCTGGTGCCCGAGGTGGCTGCGTCATTCTGGGCCCAAGACCCACAAAACCCCGGACAATTCTACACCCGAGTGATGCTCCGTGCCCGAGAGCAACAAAGTGCCAGGGCCAAAACCCGTCTCATCGCCACCGTGCGGC
>JAJRRR010000275.1 GCA_024279285.1 Planctomycetota bacterium | reverse complement strand
CTCTCACACTTGAACAGAACTGATGTACCCAGCAGTTGATCCAAGCTGCGGCTTTGCATCACTGGGGTGCGGTGCACCCAAGGGGCAATCCGTCGGGCGGCTTGGGCCACACCACTTGGATTCAGGGGCAAGCTCACCGGGGTAGCTACTCCTGAAAACTTGCAGGATCGGCATTCTTTCAGCGGATCTGCTGCATTTTAGAAAACTTGCACGCCGCGTGGAGCCAAACCGTATGCCATATTTGAACGCCGTGGCGTTGGGAAACTCGGGCAACCTTCCTCTTGGTTGCAAAAGGGAAAAGTACCATGCTGAAAGTCAAGGATGTGATGAACACCCAACTGATTACCATTTATCACGATCAAAAGATGCAGGATGCCCTGGATCTTATGTATTCGCACCGCATCAGCGGTTTGCCCGTGCTGGACCGAGACGACCGTCTGGTGGGAGTGATCACCGAATATGCCATTTTGGAGCTTCTTTACGATCCCCAGGTGGCGGAGCTTCCGGTGGGAATTTGCATGAGCAAGGACCCCATCACGGCCACTCCCGATACCTTGCTCAGTGATGTGGTGGGCAAGATGGTCCTGCATCGGATTCGCCGGGTGTTGATCGTGGACGAGCAAGGGAATCTGGTGGGTTTGGTGAGTCGTCGCGACCTGGTGCGCACGGCTTACAAGCTGCGTCAGGCCGAAATGCGCATGGCCACGGCTCCGATTTCCTAGACCTGCGGCAGAGGACTTTCCCCGCAGGGGGTACCTAGCCACTGGGAAACCAGCAACTGCGGGAATCAATCATTGCTAGCAGGAGAAGTTCGGGCTGGGAAAATTTTTCCGATTGTAGGGATTTTGCTGAAGAAGCCGGCTCGGAGGGCCGATCTGAAAAACTGTCTCCTCCATCCCGTGGCGGTGCCTCCCGCCGGAACTGTGGCAAACTCCCGCGTCTTGGACCTAGGGCTTCTTTGCGAAACCCTGGGTCTTTTTCTATGCTCACGAAAGGAGACAGCAGTGAAACAGGTGCTGGCGTTCGTTTTGGGTTTGGTGCTGATTGGGTCGGGCTGTTCGGGACTGTTGCTGCATCGGATGCTGCACCCTGGTTGTCCGGCTCCGGGAAAGTGTTGTCATTTGGGCTGCGGAGAGGTGTACTGGGGGGATCATGTGGTGGATGTGGGCCCGGATCCCTGCTGCCACGATCAACCTTCTTGTGCCGACTGGGCTCCCGCAGAGGCTGCACCGGCGAGTTGGGGCAAGCGAAGATTTTTCCCCAGTCTTTGGGAAGCTGCTGCTAGCAGGCCCTGAAGGGCTACTTGGGCGGGAGCTGCACCTGAATGTGCAATTCCCGAAGCTGCCGAGGGTCCACCGGCCCAGGAGCCCCGGTCATCAGGTCCACGGCTCGTTGCGTCTTGGGAAACGCAATCACTTCCCGAATGTTCTCCCGGCCGGAAAAGAGCATCACCCAGCGATCCAGACCCAGGGCAATTCCCCCATGAGGTGGAGCCCCATAGCTGAGCGCCTCCAGCAAAAACCCAAAGCGCTCCTGAGCTTGCTCAGGGGAGATGCCAAGCACCTGAAAGACGCGTTTTTGCAGTTCCGGGTCGTGGATACGGATGGTCCCCCCTCCGGCTTCCGAGCCGTTGATCACCAGATCGTAAGCCAGTGCCCGACATCGGCCCGGCTCGGTTTCCAAGTACGGAATATCCTGCGGGCGAGGAGCGGTAAAGGGGTGGTGGTTGGCTTCCCAACGCTTTTCTTCATCATTCCAGTGGAACAAGGGGAACTCCACCACCCAGGCAAAGTGCATCTTGTCCCGAGGAACCAACCCTAACTCTCCAGCCACTCGTTTGCGCACTCCGGCCAAGGCCCGACAGGTCAGGTCAAAATCTCCGGCCACAAACAGCAGCAGGTCTCCGGGCTGGGCGCTGAGTTGTTGAGCGATTTTTTGCTGCAAGGAGGGGGGAAAGTTTTTAGCAATCGGGGAGTTGAGCTTCCCCCCTTCTTCCACGCGGAACCAAGCCAGCCCTTTGGCTCCAAAGTCCTGTTGGACGAACACCGTCAGCTCGTCAATT
Organism: Planctomycetota bacterium; assembly: GCA_024279285.1. GTDB lineage: Bacteria > Planctomycetota > Planctomycetia > Pirellulales > S012-138 > S012-138. The sequence continues at coordinate 6,985 of JAJRRR010000275.1, read as the reverse complement.
CCCTTGCGTGAGTAATGGGCGGCTCCCCCAGGCACACACAGTCCTCGCACCACGCCACCTTGTTCCACCACTTGGCGAAACACCTGGAAGTTGCTCTGTTGGGCCAGGGAGGTGATGTCTTGAAGCTCCATCCCATAACGCAAATCAGGGGCATCATCCCCGTAGCGCTGCATCACTTCGTCGTAGGTGAGCCGCGGCAAGGGGAGGGAGACCTCCAGCCCGAGCAGTTCGCGGGCCAATCGGGCCACCAGACCATCGATCACTTCCATCACATCTTCCATCTCCACAAACGCCATCTCCAAGTCCAATTGGGTAAACTCCGGCTGCCGATCGGCCCGAAGGTCCTCGTCCCGAAAACAACGCGCCACCTGAACATACCGGTCATAGCCGGCGATCATGAGGATTTGCTTGTAAAGCTGCGGGGACTGTGGCAGTGCGTAGAACTTGCCCGGGTGGATGCGGCTGGGGACCAGGTAGTCTCGGGCCCCTTCGGGGGTGCTGCGGCCCAGCATCGGAGTTTCTATCTCCAAAAAACCCAACTCGTCAAAGTAATCTCGCATCAGCTTGGTCATCCGGTGCCGAAGCACCAGGACCTCTTGCATGGCCGGACGGCGCAGGTCCAGGTAGCGGTAGCGCAATCGCACTTCTTCACTGGGCAGCTCCTTCAACCCGGGAGCCACAGGAGGAGGCAGACTGCGGTTAAGCAACTGGATTTTTCTGGCCCGAAGCTCCACCTGACCCGTGGCCAGTTTGGGGTTTTCGGTTCCTGGGGGCCGCAGGGCCACCACGCCTTGCACCTGCACCACATACTCGGCCCGAAGCCCTTGCGCCTGCTGGAGCAGCTCTTGGCCTTCCTCGGGACTGACCACCACTTGGGTCTTTCCATATCGGTCCCGAAGATCAAAAAACACCGTCCCCCCGTGGTCCCGAATCGTTTCCACCCATCCGCAAAGCGTGCACTCCTGGCCCACATGCTCCGGGCGAAGCTGGCCACAAGTATGAGTTCGCAACAAGGCAGTACCTCCCCAACACAAAACTGGAAAACCTGCAACCGAGGGAAGAACACGCCATTTTAGGCCCCAAGGAATGTGGCGCAAAGACGAAGCCCTAGGGCAGCCTGGAGGAGAAAAAAGCTCCCGGCCACTTTTGCCCCCCGGTGGAGCGACTCCGAACCGGTTAGCATGCTGTCCCCTGGAGAATCAGGAGCCAGCGTTGGGGCCAGTGGGTCTTGATGTGCAGCACTTCTGCCCCAGCTTGTCGGGCCAGGTGGAGGACCTCCTGCGGGCGAAAAGCGGCCCGAACCGACTGAGGAGCATCAAACCGGACCAGAGGGTTGCCACTGATCCGACCCACCAGCCACGCCATCCAGTAGCCCAACTGTGTGCGGTTCAAATCATCCACCAGCACCAGCCGTCGGGCGGCTTGAATCATGTCGGCCAAGAGCTTTTGGGCCTGGGAATTCTCCAAATGGTGCAAGAACAAAGTGCATGTGATCACATCCCAAGCCCCGGGCAAAGCCCTAACCAACACATCATGCTCAAACAGCTCCAAAGCAACCTGGTGTTGTTGAGCCTGGCTAGCGGCCAGTTGCAGAGCCCGAGGGCTGATGTCGCATCCGGCCAGGTGCCATTGCCATCCACGGTCCTGGGCCCAACGCGCCAATCGGATCAGAACATCCCCCCCACCGCAAGCCACATCCAGCAGTCGCAACTTGGGAAGCTGTTCTTGGGGAACCCTTCGCACAATCTCGCGCCACAACGCCGCAGCGGTGCGGCTAAGACGGTTGACTTTCTCCAGGGCGCGAAGCGCATGGCGATGCCAATGCGGATCGGCATCCGGCTGGTCCATCAGCTCGGGTTCCAGGTGGCGTTGGGCAAGCCCAGGCACAGCTCTACCCTTGTCAGCAGCATCGGTTGTAGGGAGTTTACCGGAGCAGGCAGAGTTTGTCATCCGTTCCAGGCTCCGGCTTCGTCCAGAGAGGAGAAGAGCATTTTCCGGGGATTTGTGACCTAAAGTTGAGTAGATATCCCCAGGGCGTTCCGCCCTGATGTGTGATTTGACTGTGGACAATTCAGGAGTCCCGACATGAGCCGCATGCAGACTCAGACGGCGACCAACCTGCGTCGCTGGATGCGCTTTCCGGCCCAAGTGAAAGAAGTGGAACTGTACTGGAACGAGGATGTGCTTCCGGCACAAGTAGTGGACGAATCTTTCCAAGGACTGGGAGTGCGTCTGGCCCCGGAAGTGCCAGCACCCCCTCCAGGGGAAACCGTGCTGGTGGCGTATGCCGGAGCTACCATGAAGGCCCAAGTGCGTCATGTGAGTGCCCAGGAAGACGGCAGCACGCGAGTGGGTTTGCAATGGATTCCGGAACGCTCCTCTCCCGAGCCAGAAGATCCTCAACAGCAACCCCTGGCCGTGGACCTGAAGCAGTTGTGGCAATACTTTTTGGAATCGGTTCCAACTCGGGTTTACGAACTGGCCAACTTGTCTGCTCTCCAGCAGTGGGAAGCTCTGCGACGCTGGTGCCAGCAGACCAAAACCGATGCCCAAACGCTGGAGTTGAACGACCTGATCCTGGCTTTGGAACACTTGGATGATCTTTTGTCCGAAAGCTCTCAAGCGACCGACGAAGCCGAGTTCAAAGCCTTGGTCCAGGCTGCCGTGGAACAGGTGGTTCAGCGTTTCGGCCAAGCCACGCGGCAACAGCCTGCCGGCTCGTCATAGCTCTCCTTCACAAAAAAACGCCTTGGCCTTCCAAGCCAAGGCGAAAGTGGTCCAGGGAAACGGGGAGCGAGTTATTGGACCTGGAGGAAGACAAATCGGGTGAATCCGTCCGGTCCTTTGAGCCGCAGGCGCACGCCTTTTTTCAGATCGTGTTTGGCCAGGGCTTTGCGGAATTGCTGCAGGCTGCTGACCGGCTGATCGCCCACGGCCACGATCAACTCCCCAGGCCGGATGCCAGCCATTCGGGCCACCCCCCGAGACTCTGTGACCACCACTCCCCGCGTGTTCTCGGGATAGCCGAACCGCTGGGCCAACTCCGGAGTAAGCTCGCGAACGCTCAGGCCCAAGGAGTTTTCCGTCCGGGAGGATGAGGGTAGGGGTGGCGTGGCGTCCACGGACCGATCGGGCAACCGACCCACTTTGACCCGGATCGTCTCCTCCCGACCGTTGCGGAACACCACCACAGGCACTTCGCGTCCCACGGGCGTGTCGGCCACCAAGCGGCGCAAGTGCTGAGCGTCGCGGACCACATGCCCGTTGTAACGAACCACGATGTCCCCGGCACGCAATCCGGCCCGAGCCGCCGGACCATCAGCAATCACATCCCCAATGAGCACCCCTTGGGTTTTATCATAGCCGAAGGATCGGGCCAACTGGGGAGTGAGATCCTGGATCATTGCACCCAGATAACCGCGTTCCACGCGCCCGGTGGTAATGAGGGAGTGGACGATGCGTCGGGCCATGTTGCTGGGGATGGCAAAGCCCACTCCGGCATTGACTCCTGAGCGGCTGCGAATGGCGGTGTTAATGCCGATGACCTCGCCGCGCATGTTGACCAAAGGTCCTCCGGAGTTTCCCGGGTTGATGGCCGCATCGGTTTGCAAGAAGTTTTCATAGTCGGCCACTCCCAGGTTGGAACGCCCTTTGGCCGAAATGATCCCTGCGGTGACGGTCAAGTCCAAACCGAAGGGACTTCCGATGGCCAGGACCCACTCGCCCACTCGGGTTTTGTCGGAGTCTCCCCACTTGGCCGCCAAGAGCCCTTTGGCGTTGATTTTCAAGACGGCCAAATCGGTGCGAGGATCGGTGCCCACCACCTCGGCTTGGAAAGTGCGGCCATCGGCCAGTTTGACCTCAATCTGTTCGGCCCCGCGAATGACATGGTGGTTGGTCAAAATGTAGCCATCGGATCGCACGACCAGTCCTGAACCTTGCCCTTGGGCCCGATACTCCCGAGGAACCTCAAACCGGAAAAACCGATCAAACCACTCGTCGCCAAAGAACTTTCGGAACTCCTCGGGTACTTCGGGGTGAGGGACATCGCTGGTGGTGCGGACTCGGTGCACTGCCCGAATGGAAACCACCGAAGGCCGCACAGCCACCGCAACACGATGAAATGCCGTACTGAGGTCCTCCACCCGAGCCAAATGCTCCCGAGCTGCCACAGCCTGAGCATGCTCGGGTCCGGAACCTAACCCACTGACAGCCACGGGCAACGCCCAAGCTCCAATCCCCATCAGTCCCAACGCACAAACAGCCACTGCAATCCACAGTCGGGTTTTCCCGTGGTTCATGACTTCCACCTCCTTGAGAACAAAGGGATTCCGCTAGCAAAGACGCTTGTGGATGAAGAGTTCTTAAAACATCCTTGCCGCATGTTTGAAAATCTTGCATTGCGTTCCTGGACCTGCCCCAGGACAACCGGTGCCGAAATGGCACCCTGAGGAAGGCATCATCAGCGGAGAGAGCAACTTGTGTGCCAGAAGGTGGACAAGGGAGATAAGGACTCCGGGCGCAAAAGAAAAGCGGAACAGTAACCAAGCCACAGGCTGCCTGCTTCCCAAGATGCACCGGCTACTGTTCCGCCACTGGTTATTCCCAGAATCAGCCACGATACCCCCCCCTCTTTAGGAGGGATAGGGTAAGAACCCCAAAACCCCACATTAGCCATCAGAATCCCCCTCATCCTGGGGGTGGAAGAAGCTCGGGAGACAAAGCTGGGTCCCTCGCCCTAGCGGCTCCAAAAGACCCCGAAAACCCAGATTTTCCGCCCCGAGCGGCCCACTGAAAACCAGCACTTACATGAACAAATGAACATATCCACTTGGGGGACTAAGCTGCCACCTGTTGAGCTTGGGCACGCCGACGAAACCATCCCCGTTGGTCCAGCATGGCCACTGCTACCCGATGCTCCAAGTTAGGCCGAAAGCTGGTCAGCAAAAACAACGGCAGGTACCAGTTCACATACAGCATTCCTTGGTGCACATACCAGAACTGCACGGCCAGCAGGATAGCCGCCGAACAGCTCAACAGCGTCCCTAGATTCTTCTGAGCCGGCCAGAAGGCCAGCGCCACGGCCAGCACTACACTCAAAGCGATCAGAGGGATGCGCAGCAGAGGCTCGTGGGCACTCCAGAACCCATCGGCTCCCTGGGCCGAAAGACTGGACTGGCCCAACATGGACCGCACATGCCTCCAGAACTCCTCGGGAGTATTAGAAACCGGAATAAGTGCCAGCACCAAAGCCAACAATGCTGCGCCCACTCCCAACAAAAACCGCCATCGGCCCCGCTGCCAGTAGAACGAAACCCACAAAGGCAGCAAAAACACGGGAAAAAAGATCGTTCCGATGGCCACACCCAACAGCCCTCCGGCTAGCATCGGATAGCGATACTCCAACACGGCCCAAACCAACAAAGTGGCCGGAAGCACATGATCCACGCGTCCGAAAAGTTGGGCCGTGTAGGGCAGCATCAGGTAAAGCGTGGCCACCGCCACCCCGGTCCAGATGTTGTTGAAGTGGTAGTACCCGATCAGCACCAGCCCGATCACCAGCGCCATGTGGCACAGCACCACCACAATCTTGGTCATGGTGGCCACGGCGGGGGAAGCAGGCAGCCGGGTTTGGGAAAACGCTTGGGTGGGAATCCAAGGGAGCAAGTTCAACAAAGGATGGCGAACAGCCGGAATGGGAGAGGCCCCGGGTGGAGTTTGGCCTTCCACCAGCGCGCCGGCAGTTCCAGGCACATGAGCCGTGAGAATGTTGGCTGCCAGAAACACAAACAGTGCCAGTCCCAAAAAAGCCAAGCCTCCGGCCGAGAGATTGGGTTCCAACAACGGTCGGCGTACCAAAAACGGATCGGCCAAAAGCCGCACCAGCACCAGCACGCCCACACCCAACAACCACCGATAGCCCCACAGCTCCAACTCCGCCGGTGGAACGGTCAGCTCCACATCCGGCGGGGCGATTTGCCGAGTTTGGCGCACGATTTCCTCCCGGGCTTTTTGCCCCTGGGCCACCATCAGCACCCCCGGAGCCAGCAGAAGCAACAGCACCAGGTCCCAATTGCGCAGGCTGAAAAGCCGGCTGAACTTGAAAAACACAGCCACTACCAATAGGGCCGACATGTAGACCCAGGTAACCGGGTCCAAGTGATACCGATACAGAAGATCTTGCATGGATCCGATGGAACAGGCCGGGGCACCGGGACAGCCGGGGCTGGTCAAACATGCCTATCTTTATTGATTAAAAGCATTTCTTGCCCCTTTGCAACGATTCGCTATCGGATTTTGTTGCAACCGGCTCCAAATCCCCCATAATGAGTGCCAAGTGCTGCCTCTCCACTCGTGCCAGAAAGGAGCAAGACCGTGGATGTGTGGCCTTTGGGGGTTTTCAGCAGCGTGGATGCCGGATTGGGCGTGAAACTGGAAGTGGCCCAAGAGCTGGGCGTGCCCACCATTCATCTGCACGCTCCCCATCGCCACAACCGCTCGGCGGATTCGGCACGCCAATTGGCGCAGAAGCTGGACCAGATGGGCCTGAAAGTGACGGTGATGTTTGCCGGCTTTGAAGGGGAAAGCTACGCCGACATTCCCACAGTGCAGCGCACGGTGGGCTTGGTTCCTCGGGAGTTTCGTCAATCCCGGCTCCAAGAAATGAAAGAAATCTCGGACTTTGCCCGGGCTATGGGCGTGGATGTGGTGGCTTTGCACTTGGGCTTTATTCCCCACGATCGCAACGATCCCTTGTACCAAGAAGTGGTGGAAGTCACCCAAGAGGTGTGTGACCACTGCCGAAGCAACGGCCAGGCTTTGCACCTGGAGACCGGTCAAGAGACGGCGGAGGCGTTGTTGCAGTTTATGGACGATGTGGGGCGAGAGAACTTGTTTATTAACTTTGACCCGGCCAACATGATCCTCTATGGCACCGGGGAGCCGCTGGAGGCGCTGCGTAAAGTGGGCCATCGGGTCCGCAGCG